>JBOFDJ010000066.1:0-2888 GCA_051646885.1 Rhodoglobus sp. | reverse complement strand
GTACAACGCCCGGCGTTTCTTAAGCCCCATCGAGATCGCGGTCACACCGAAAGCCACACCGAGAGAAGAGATCACGATGCCGACGATGCCGATATGCGGGGTGGAAAACCAGTCACTGGCATCCATGTACACCATAAGGCCAGCGGTCGCCGAGGCCGCGATCATGAAGGTGGCCAACTTCTGAAGGCCTGTGCGCGGAATGATCGACATCCAAATCAGCCCCGAGATTAGCGCCACAACCGGGACCATCCAGTATTCGATCTGCGGCTCGGAAAGAAAATCGTTGAACCCAATGGCAATGTATTGCTTGAGAAGCACCGCCACCCAAAAAATCGGGAGCGAGAAGAACAAGAACGAGAGGAAGGTTACACCGTAGTCGTAGCCGCTGTACTGGCGGAGTGCCGTGGTGACCCCCACAACAATGCCCAGGATGATCGCAATAAGACTCGCGACGGTCACCAGCTGAAGGGTCGATCCGGCTGCCTGCGCCAGCAGGATCGTCACCGGCTGGTTCTGCACAGTCATGCCGAGATCGCACTGACCGATGAAACATCGGCTGACGCCGGAAAGCCAGATGAAGTATCGCAAGAACGGGGGAACATCGAGATGAAGTATCCGGGTTCGCGCCTCAATGAGCTGCGCCTTATTGGGCGCGGTACTGAGCCGCAGATCTTCCAGCGGATCTCCCGAGAACGCGGTCAGAATATACATCAGGTAGGTCGCCGCGAAAAGGATGAAAATCGAGGCAGCTAGGCGCCTGATGACGAATATTGCCACGGGGTGACCTTCCTCACGATATTTTCGAGAAGGGCGGGTGCTGAGACCTTCCGATCCCACCACCCGAGTGTTAGCTGACGGTAACACTCATGACGAAATTCGCGACCTACTCGGTTCCCGGACTCCATTCCCAGATATTCCAGAAGATGGTGGGCGACAGTGTTGACGGCGAGATATTAGAAATCTTCGTGTCATCGAAAGCCGTCACTGCGGGGAACTGGTAGAGAGTGGCTCCATAGAAGTCGCTCCAGAGCAGTGTGTCGATCTTTTTCTGGATCTCGATTTGTTTCTCAAGGTCAAACTCTTTACCCAACTGCTCGGTGAGCTTATCCATCTCTGGATTGTTGTAGAAACTGAAGTTGTTGATGCCTTTCGAGTTGTAGTTCGGTGGCGGGCCATCGGTCACAGCGAGGCTCTCTGATTGCCATCCGAACAGAGCTGCGTCGTACGCTGCTGGGTTACCGAGCAGGCCGCTCCAGTCGGGACTGGAACAGTCGGTGACGTTGAAGCCCGCGAGAGAGGCGGACTGTTGGATCAGAAGAAACTCGTTCGCCCGACGAGGGTTTGTTGAGGAGAAGAGTATGCAGACCTCGGGACTCGCCACACCGGCCTGAGCCAGCAGGGCCTTCGCGCCATCAACGTCGACTTTCTTATAGGCTTCCGAGCCGTTGGTCGCGACCGCGTCATCGTAGCCCTCAGCACCAGGAAGGAACACCAGTGAGTCACGAGTGGTCGCATCCGCCTGAATGGGAACGATGAGCTTATTGACGATCTCCTGCCGCGGGATCACCTTCATAAAAGCCTCACGAATAAGCGGGTTGTTGTAGTGGCCGCTTTTCGACTTATCGAACTGGAGGTCGATATGTTCATAGGTGCCCTCGTAGCCACCAATAACAGTGACATCAAGGGCGGCCAGGGCTTGCGACACATCTGCCGTTGCCTGCGGCGAAATGAGTTGTACCTCACCGTTCTCTAGGGCCTGCACGGAAGCCAGCGGGTCGGTGATAAACCTGACAGTGATCTCTTCGACCTGAGGTTTATGATCGCCGGTGTAATTCTTGTTGGCGGTCAGGGTGATGTATTGATCAGCAACAAAATTGGTAATCGTGTATGGGCCATTACTGACCACAAGACTGGCGTCATCCGGCATCTCGGTGAAGTTGAAACCGGTGTTCCAAAAATTGGCGATCTTGGCCAGAGATTGCGTATCGCTATCGCTGATCGCGGCAATCAGGGCCTTCTTGGCCTCCTTGGGGTCTTCGATGCCCAGCGCCTTTTGAGCGACCACATGCGCGGGAAGACCCGCGCTAATGAACTGTAGATCCCAGTCGACAAAGGGTGTGTCCCAGGTCATGGTGATTGACTTTTTATTTTTGCTGACCTTGGGCAGTGTACTGACCAGCCCCGGGCCCGTTGTGGGGTCAGCGCCTGAGTCAAAGAAGACGACACCCTGAGGGAAGTCGGAGGTGAGTTTTCCCGTGTCGGGATCGGTGAACTGAGAGGGGTCGAAGTCTGGGGTGTTTTCTGCCCCAGAGAGTGCCACCCAGTTCAGCAGAAGGTCGGCGGCATCGACGGCAACACCATCAGACCATTTCACCCCATCGGCAATGGTGAACTTGACCACGAGGGGATCGTCTGAAATCTTTTCATAGCTGCCGAAAGAGGTGTCTTTCTGCAGCTCGGGAGTGTCATCGTAGAAATTGAACTGCGAATTCGTTGAGTAAGTGATGTTGTTATTGGCGACGGCGTTACCGAACGAGCTCCAGTTGTTGTATGAGTAGAACGGCTGATTCCAGGCGACCGATAACGATGACCCTTCGACAATCTCGGACTGCGGCGCAGCGCAGCCAGACAGAATAACGGCACTGACAACAACGCCGACGGCAGCGGCCGCGAATCGTCTCATTCTCACTTTTCCTCCTCTGCGAATTGGTACACGTCGCAACTATCGCCGAAGCCGTAGTGCGCTTGGTGTTCACACCCTAAAGGGGGTAGACGTTTTCCTGGGTTTGGTGGCAGAAACGTTACACGGTGGTAACGCGGAAATGATTTTTCTTGGAGGAAATGCTGAATGGATATCGACGATTGTCGCTAGAGACACGACAGTGGCA
>JBOFDJ010000065.1:0-14448 GCA_051646885.1 Rhodoglobus sp. | reverse complement strand
CGGTGCCCTGGACCGTCGTGAACGCCGTGAAGAAGTCCTCCAGGCGGCACCACCGCGCGTGGGTGGCGATCCGGCCGCTGGACGTGCTGCGGAGCACGCTCGTCCCGAGACAGCCCGGTGACCGGTCGAACGCCCTGCCTTTGCGGCGGGTGAAGGCACTCACCGGCCACGCCAGCGGACGCCAGACCTGGAAGCAGTCGATGACCACGACGGCCGGATCGGTCTCGGGTGACGCGGTCGGCAGCAACGAGTGGGTGGCCGGGCCGACCCTGCGGTAGACATCGCTCGTGACCGCGCGTCCGGCGATCGTGGCGCGCCGTTCCACGGCCCGGTAGGCGCGCTCGTCGGACCAGGACTCAAACACCACCACTCGCTGGCGGTCGTCCGCGACATGAACGGCCCACCCCGTGCAACCATGGGCCTCGGTGCTCGTCTCGTGTGCCACCGACATTGCCTGGTCGGCGACCGTGGCGGCGTGGTCGGGCGAGGTTCGGTACTCATGGATCACCCACGAGTGGTCCGGATTCTGCATCATTGTCATCTCTCTCTCGGAAATTGATCTATAACGGAATTGATTATTTCCGTTATAGGTCACAACGATTGCGGAAGTCAAGATTTCCGATAAAATCGGTCTCGTGACCTCACCGCCGACCATCACCCGCGGGCGCCCCCGTGACCCCAACGTCGATGAAGTCGTACTCGCCGCGACACTCGCGCTGCTGGCGGAGTTGGGGTACCAACGTCTCCGGGTCGGCGATATCGCACAACGTGCCGGTGTCGGTCTCGGTGCGCTCTATCGCCGCTGGCCGAGCAAGCGTGATGTCGTGGTCGCGGCTCTCGCTAAGGCGGCCCCCGACCAGGCTCTAGTTACCACCAATGATCCGGAGGCAGACCTCCGGGAGGGCTTGCGCCGGATCGCAGACGCAGCGAGTGGTGCTCTCGGAGGCGTCATAGCCGGACTGCTACCCGATATGGCCGACGATCCTGAGCTGGGGTCCGCGGTGCGTAACCAGATCATCCTCGTCCTCCGCGCTGAGCACGTCCAGCGATTGCGCCGGTTGGTCGGCGAAGTTCCCGATCTCGAGGTCCGCGCCGATATCGGACCAGCCTACATTTTCCTTCAGGCACTCTTCCTTGATCGATCAGTGTCGGAAGACGAACTCAACTTCCTGGTGAACCTGACGCTGCGGCAGTAACTGAGTTTCACACCAGAAGTGCAGAATCCACAAAACCAGAGCAGGGGCATGGGTATGCCCGCCTTGGTCCTCACTCGTCTCCCATCCGAGATCAAGAACGAAGCGCTCGTCATACTGGTCGTCAACGTGAACCGTCGAGTTGACATCTACTGATCGCGGTGAGACTTGTGAGAGCCGCCGCATTATTCTTGACTGTGCTGCACAACGGGCTAGGTTCCGCCCGGTCGGAGACCTAGCTTGCGTGGAGATCCATCGCCCATCCAAGCCCCCAACATGGAACGCGACACTAGCGCAGCGCTACCGCCTCGTCATAAAGAGCGAGTAACTGCTCGGCGGATGCCGCCCAGCTAAAGCGTTCGGCATGAGCCCGCGCGGTGAGGCCCAGCGCGGTGCAGCGCGGCGGATCCTCGATCAGGCCAGTGATCGTTTGGGCCCACTGCCGGGGATCGCGGGTGCCAAGAAGCACACCGGATACTCCTTCCTGAACCGAGGAAACCAGCCCTCCAGCGCGGTAAGCGATGACGGGCGTGCCCGCTGCCGCAGATTCTAGGGCGATGAGACCGAAAGTCTCCGAGAAAGAGGTAACGATGGTGACCGTGGCCGCCGAGAGTAGCCCAGCCATGGCATCCCGATGCAACGCTCCCACAAATCTGACCTGATCGCCAACGCCCAACTCGCTCGCAAGCCGCCTGAGACCTCGGGCGAAGCCCTCATCACCGGGGGTCGCCTCGCCCGCCACCACGAGTATCGGCACCCGGCCTCGCATCGCTGTCATCGCCGCGAGCGCACGGACCGCCAGTTCATGACCTTTCAACGGCTGAAGCCGCCCAGCGATCACCATCAGAGGCCGATCTGCTTCCAGGCCCAGCGCATGACGAATCGCCTCATGGGTGGCTGCAGGGCGAGGAAAAAACAGCTCAAGGTCGACACCGGGCGGCACAATCCAGGTGCGGTCAGCAGGAGCTTTCGTGAGCTCAATCAACGCGGTCGCCTCGGCAGCTGACGCGGCAATAACAGCATCCGCCTGGCTGGCGATAAACATTTCACTGCGGATGCGCGACTCAGGCTCGGGCGAGGTGGCCGGCCCGGCCACAGCGTTCTTCATGGCACCCGTGGTGTGGAAACTCTGCACGAGCGGCAGATTAAGCTCAATCGCCACCGGCAACACGGCGATGCCGCTGAGCCAGTAGTGCGCGTGCAGGAGGTCATAGCCCCGGGCCTCGCGGCGTGTGAGCCGAGCAACAGCCTCCCCAAACTCATCCGTCACTTCAGTGAGGAGATTTTTCGGCAGCGCGCCCGGCCCACCCGCCGCCAGCTCGTGCAGGGTCACGCCTGGCAGTAGCCGCGTAACATCCGGGCGGCCAACGGCGCGAGTGAGCAGGTCAACCTCAACACCACGGACCGCCAACTCGGCAGCAACGCCCAGAACGGATACGTTGAGGCCACCGGCATCCCCCGTTCCCGCCGGAGAGGTCGGCGAGGTGTGGAGGGAGATCATCGCCACGCTTCGGATGCCTGAGACCATGCTGCCACTGTATTCTGCGACTATGACCGGTAATATCTCCTCCTCGGCAGCGCCACAGCGGGCATCAAGGAGGATAGTCCGTCGCCTGCGACGCCTGAGCTGGCTGCGATCAGTAGTGGTGCATCCTGTGATTTCCCGACCGGGGTTCTGGTTCGTCACCGTCTGTGGTGTGGTGTGGGGTGGCCTTCTCGGCGGCTTCACGCTGCGGCGCGAGGGGAAGCTTATTGTGGCATCCGGCCTGCCGAGCTGGGCATACGGTCGCGGCGGTATGACTCTGGGAGCGGTATACCTGACCCGCGATAACACCAGCTCTGCGGTACTGGAGCATGAGGATGTACACCGAGCACAGTGGAAAAAATACGGCCTCGCCTTCATCCCGCTCTATGTCGAGGCTGGCCGCGAGGCACAGCACAACCGCTTCGAGATCGAGGCCGATCTGCGCAAAGGTGGCTACGGCATCTGATAACCGCTCACTGGGCCGCCACTACTTGCGCAGCGATCTGCGCATCGTCACCGTCCCCAACCAGCGATCAAATTTGAAGCCAACCCTGCCCATATGACCAACCTGGGTAAAACCGAATTTCTCGTGCAGCCGAATCGACGCATCGGCATTTTTGTCGGCGATCACCGCGATCATTTCTTTCAGCCCAGCCTGGCGTGAGCGGATGATGATCTCAGCCATCAAGGCCGAGCCGAGGCCCTTTCCGGTGGCCGCCGGTCCCAGATAGATATGGTTCTCGACACTGAAACGGTATGTCGCTTTCTCTTTCCATGGATACACATAGGCAAAGCCCAGCACCTGGCCTCCAGGGCTGACGGCCACCAGAAAGGGGAAACCGCTCTGAGTGGCCCGATCAAACTTTTTTCGCAACACGGGGAAAGTCCACACCACCTCGTCAAAGGTCACCGAAGAGTTCAGCACGTAGTGGTTATAGATTTCCCGGATACTCGGCAGGTCACCGAGCTCAGCAGCACGCAGCTCGAAGGAAAACGGTGCCTCAGAAACCTGCGCCACCCTGAGGTGGGGCGGGAGCTTTCGACGCGGCTGGTATTCCTCTACAAGCATGAATCGAGCCTAGTCATATCAGCGACCAGTCAATAGGGGCAGAGCCCTGCTCAGCAAGCAGATCGTTAGCCCGACTAAAAGGTCGTGAGCCGAAGAAGCCGTTCCGCGCCGAGAGCGGGCTGGGATGCGCACTGGTGATCGTGGGTGTCGTGCCAAGAAGCGGGCTGAGGCTCGCGGCATCCCGACCCCAGAGAATCGCGACCAGCGGGCCGCCCCGGGCAACCAGGGCGCGGATGGCCGCCTCGGTCACCTGCTCCCAACCCTGACCACGGTGCGAACCGGCAGAGCCGGCCCGCACGGTCAGGACCCGGTTGAGCAGCATCACCCCCTGCTGAGCCCACCGACCCAGATCACCGTGCTCGGCAATCGGAATCCCAAGATCGTCGTGCAGCTCTCGATAGATGTTCTGCAAGCTGCGTGGCACCGGGCGCACTCCGCGATCAACGGAGAACGAGAGGCCGACCGCATGACCGGGGGTCGGGTAAGGGTCTTGGCCCACGATCAGCACCCGCACCTCGGCCAGCGGAAACGTGAAAGCCCGAAGCACCGCGGCGCCCGAGGGCAAGTACGGTCGTCCGGCTGCTGTCTCCTGACGCAAGAAATCGCCGAGTGCGGCGATATCCGGGGCGACCGGTTCGAGTGCTCTAGCCCAGTCACGATCGATGAGCTCGCTCAGCGGTGCCGGCATCTCAGGCTCCACTCCCCTGGGGCTTCAGCGGCCCCCTGATCAACTTATGGGGGGCAGCCTGGGCCACCGGCTTAATCGTCACCAGATCGAGGTTGACATAAAAAGGCAGTTCCAGCATGTGCACAATCGCCTCAGCAATGTCTTCGGCAGAGAGCGGGTATGAGACATTGTGGTACACAGCGTCGGCCTTCGCCTGATCACCGCCGAACCGCACCAGCGAGAACTCCTCGGTGTGCACCATTCCCGGCGCAATTTCCAGCACCCGGATCGGCTCGCCCGCAAGCTCAAGGCGCAGCACCGCAAGCATCGAGGCCACCGCATGCTTTGCTGCGATATATCCAGCACCCCCCTCATAGGCCAGATGGCCAGCAATCGAGGTCACCGTGAGGATGTCGGCGCTCGCACCGGGAAGCACCCCCGCCCGCAGCAACGGCAGCAGGGCGCTCGTGACCCTCTTGACCCCGAGCACGTTAACGTCGAACATGCGGATCCACTCCTCCGGATCGCTCGCCTCAACGCTCGCCAGACCCAAAGCTGCGCCCGCGTTGTTTACCAGGGCGTGAATCGGGCCGAGCGTAGCGAGATGGTCACGCAGGGCATCCACCTCGGACTGCACTGTCACATCAGCAACAAAAATTTCTGCACCAGTGTCAGCGGCCAGGCTGGCCAAGCGGTCAGCCCGGCGGGCGACGCCCACCACATCCCAACCGTGCACCCGCAATAAGCGAACCGTGGCCGCGCCGATCCCCGAGCTCGCACCGGTGACCACCGCTCGTCTCGGAGTACCTGCGGGTGTGGTGGTCTGGGGCAGCATGGTCATTCCTCAAAAATAGCGCGGCTAGTGTGGAATTGATGATGATCTCAGCTCCCGCTTTGCCCTCAGCTCCCACCTTGCCCTCAACTCGACCCCGTGTCCCGATGTGGGACAATGCTCGGTTCATCGCGGTCACCCTCGTGGTGATGGGGCACAGCATCCAACCATTGACCGATGTCTCAGATGCTGCCCTGGTGATCTACCTCGCTATCTACTCATTTCATATGCCTGCTTTTGCGGTGATCAGTGGTTATTTCTCGCAGGCGGGCCCGCCGAGTTCTGTGCAGATGAAGAAGGTGCTCACCGATATCCTTGTTCCGTACATCATTATGGAAAGCATCTGGGGAATTATTCGCTTTCTTGTTGAGGGCGATCAGACTTTCGATCCGAGCACACCCAGCTGGACGCTCTGGTTTCTGCTTGCGCTCGGAATCTTTCGCGTGGTGCTGCCCTACCTGGCCCTGGTGCGCTGGCCACTCGCCTGGGCGTTAGTACTCTCTATAGGTGTTGGCTACCTGAGCAATGTTGACAGCACTTTTTCTCTCGCCCGCGCGATCGGAGTCCTGCCATTTTTCGTTCTCGGATGGCAACTACGCGAGTGGGACCTGATCACTCGGTTGACTGCTGCACAGCGGGCAACCTGGTGGCTGCGCGGAGCTGCGCTGGGCGTCGTTGCGCTGTGGGTGACGATACTCAGCGTCAGCATCTCGACGCTTCGCGGCATCTCGGCGCAGCACTGGTTCTTCTTCGATGACTCCTATTCAGCTATGGATGCCGATCCCTGGTGGGCGGGGTTGGTTCGATTCGGCGTCATCCTCATCGCCACCACGATGAGTGCTGCGTTTCTGGTCTTGATCCCGCGATCACCGATGCGCATTACCGCGCTCGGTCGATCAACCATGTATGTCTATCTTCTGCACAGCTTCGCGCTTTACCCGCTACGCGAGTCAGGAATCCTCGCGGAGTACGCGTTGTCGCCACTGCTGCTTCCCGTTATGCTTCTCGTCGCCCTCCTGATCTCATTAGCGCTCTCAGCTCCCCTCGTGAGAAAAATATTCTGGCCGCTGATCGAGCCGCGACCGCAGTGGATTTTCGTCGACCGACACGAACACCGGGCATAGACGACCTCGCACCCGGGCAGCAAGCGCCGAGGGCTTGACGGTCTACCCATGAGTTACGTCATGTTTCGCTGCCTCTTGCAGCCATGATCCGCGCTATCTATGCTCGCAGCAGAGAATGAGCGTGAGCGCTCTTCGCCGCAGATTTTCGCCGCTGCATAATTCGTACTGCATATCCAAGGGAGACACCGATGAGCGACTGGAAGTTCGAAACCAATCAGATCCACGCAGGAGCTAAGCCTGACCCCACCACGAATGCCCGCGCGACGCCGATCTACAAAACCACGTCATACGTGTTTAACAGCACGGAGCACGCACAGAACCTGTTCGCCTTGGCCGAGTTCGGCAATATCTATACCCGGCTCATGAACCCCACCACCGACGTGCTGGAACAGCGGGTCGCCGCGCTGGAGGGCGGCACAGCAGCGCTGGCCGTGGCATCCGGCTCCTCGGCCATCACCTACGCAGTGCTCAATATCGCGGGCGCGGGTGACCACATCGTATCCTCGTCATCGATCTATGGCGGGACATACAACCTGTTCAAGTACACCCTGGCCAACCTCGGTATCGAGGTGACTTTTGTTGAAGATCAGGATGATGCCGCAGAGTGGGCCGCCGCCGTGCGTCCCAACACAAAACTGTTCTTCGCCGAGACCATCGGCAACCCGAAGATCAACATCCTCGACACTGAGAAAGTCGCGCAGGTCGCCCACGAAAACGATCTCCCGCTGATTGTGGACAACACGATTGCGACGCCATACCTGATTCGTCCGTTCGAATCCGGCGCAGATATTGTTGTGCATTCTGCCACCAAGTTCTTGGGCGGCCACGGTACAGTCATCGCCGGAGTGATCGTCGATGGAGGAAAGTTCCCCTGGTCGAGCCTCGCCCAGAAATTCCCTGGTTTGACCGAACCCGACCCCAGCTACCACGGTGCAAGCTACACCGGTGTGCTCGGAGACGCGATTGCTTACGTGATCAAGGCCCGCGTGACATTACTTCGCGACACGGGTGCCGCGCTCTCACCCGATAGCGCTTTTTCGATCATCCAAGGCATCGAAACACTCAGCCTGAGAATCGAACGGCATGTTCAGAATGCTCAAGAAATAGCCGAATGGCTAGAAAACCATGAGGATGTCGAGAGAGTCAACTACTCCGGCCTGCCCTCAAGCCCATGGTACGCAGCCGCCAATAAATATGCCCCCAAGGGTGTCGGAGCCGTGGTGTCTTTCGAACTCAAGGGTGGGGTCGATGCTGGTCGCGCACTAGTAGAAAATGTCGAACTGTTCAGCCATCTTGCCAATATCGGCGACGTGCGTAGCCTGATCATCCACCCGGCGTCAACGACTCACTCACAGCTCACTCCTGAGCAGCAGCTGACCACCGGTGTCACACCCGGGCTGGTGCGCCTCTCGGTCGGAATCGAAAATATTGCCGATCTTAAGGCAGATCTGCAGTTCGGCTTCGATGCCGCGCGTGCACAAGCAGCGGCATCCACGACCACCGCATAATTCAGCACGGCAGGGCCTCGTCGGTGTCATACGCGGGCGAGGCCCTGCCGTGTTCGCCATACTGGGATTAACATGGATTGGCAAACCCCCGAAGATACTGTGCCTTCGGCTTTTATCACCGAGGCGAATGCGCGATCAGTGCTGGGTAAACCTCCCGCGTCAGGGGCCTGGCGGGAGGGCGACCCAGCAGGAGATCGTCAGTTTGTTTCACTGGGTAGCCTCACGCTCGAACGCGGCGGCGCGCTCCCCGCAACCAGGATCGCCTATGAGACTCATGGCACCCTGAACGCCAGCGCCTCGAACGCGATTCTCATTGCGCATGCGCTGACCGGTGACAGCCACGTCGCGGGAAAGCCTGGGTCCGGCCACGCTACCGGAGGCTGGTGGAACGGCCTTGTCGGCCCGGGGAAGGCGATCAACACCGATCAGTGGTTTGTTGTTTCGCCCAATATGCTCGGGGGTTGCCAGGGATCAACCGGGCCAGCATCCTATGCACCTGACGGTGTCGAATGGGGGTCACGCTTTCCTTTTGTGACCATCCGCGACCAGGTGGCAGCCCAGCTCGGGCTTGCCCATGCGCTCGGCATCACCCGGTGGGCTGCGGTCATTGGCGGATCAATGGGCGGTATGCACGCGCTTGAGTGGGCAGTCAGTCATCCCGACCGAGCAGAGCGGGTGGCCGTACTCGCCACCCCGGCCCGATCAAGCGCCGACCAGATAGCTCTGAACTCCGTGCAGCTCGAAGCAGTAAGGATGGATGCCGCTTTCGCGGACGGTCACTATTACGAAGCATCTGACGGCGATGGGCCACATCGAGGGCTGGCTCTTGCGCGCCGGATGGCATTGCTCAGTTACCGCTCACCGACCGAACTCAATGATCGATTTGAGCGCAGCCCGCAAAGCGAGGTGAGCCCACTGGGCGAGGGTGGGCGCTATGCAGTCGAGAGTTACCTCGATTTTCATGGCAATAAGTTCACCAGACGTTTCGATGCCAATAGCTACCTCACACTGCTGGAGGCAATGAGCTCCCATGATGTAGGTCGCGGCAGGGGGGGAACTGCGGAGGCGCTCGCCAGGGTGACCTCCCCCCTGCTGGTGCTGGGCATCGACAGTGACCGTCTGTTCCCGGTGTCGGAGCAACAACATATCGCAACCCATGCGCCCGGTAACATCGACGGCGACGACGCCTATCTGATCAGTTCACCCTTTGGGCATGACGGTTTTCTTATCGAAACCGATCTCGTGGGGCCGCAGATCGAACGGCTCTTGAGTGTGTGACACCCCCTGGGATGAGCTCTGCGGGTGCGAGCCGAGCTGAGTATCGACGGTGCGCCACCTCCCTTTCTTGGGAACACTGTGAAACCATGAGCACAATATGGATCTCATCGCAAAGGAGCGCGACCGGTTGCTCCAACGCACCGCCCGCGTCTTCGGCCTGAGCTTTACTGTCATCTCGCTGCTGTGTTTGAGTCTCCCAGGAGCGGTGGATCTGCCCACGTACGCGTTCTGTATTCCGCTGTACCTTCTCCTCGGGTTTTTTCAGTTTCGTCTCGGAAGCAGTCGCTCACTGGGTTGGGTTATCGGTGCCTATCTCACAGGTCTCGGGATCATCGTGACGGTGATGGCGATCTCATCCACACGACCTGGGGAGTCCGGTGTCTCTGCAATGCTGCAAATTGCCGGCGTGTCTCTCGCCTCATCGGCGATAGTCCTGACCACCGGAGCGGTGCGAAGGCTGGCCTTGATCGCCGCATTTGTGGTGACCGCTCTCTTCTCGACACTGCTTTTTCACCCATTCCAGACGATCTGGAACACGCTGTCGACGATTAGCCTGGGCTGGGCTGTCGGCTCGGTAGTCGGGTTGTGGATCACGGCTGCCGTTCCACAGGTTGCGCGACGTATCGCCAGTATTGGTCGTGCACACCGCGCCGAACGACAGGCCAGTGAGACAGAAGCCCAGCGCCGACAGGGTGCCCGCCTCCTGCATGACACCGTGCTGGCCACCCTTACCCTGCTCGCCCATTCCGGGGTCGGTGTGGCTCCTGAGGCGATGCGTCAGCAGGCCGCGGATGATGCGCGATTGCTCCGACAGCTCAGGCTCGGGGCGACCCCAACTCCGCAGTCCTCGGGGAACTATAACCTTGAGAAGGTTGAAGAAACGGTTTTGGGTACCACTCTTGAATCGGTCAAGCAGCGTTTCGGTCGGATGGGGCTTGAGGTGAGTTGGCATGGGACCGGTCAAGTTTTACTTCCGAGTGATGTGCTCGACGCGTTCCTGCTCGCACTCGCGGAATGCCTTGAGAATGTCCGCAGACATTCTGGTGTAACCGAGGCACATGTCACCATCACCAACGACGACACGATGGTGCGGGCCATGATCACCGATGCAGGGGTAGGTTTTGCGATCGACGATGTGGATTCGGCTCGGCTCGGCTTTAAAGAATCCGTTGTGGGGCGTTTGAAGGAGGTCGGGGGAAGAGCACGACTGTTCTCCTCCCCTGGATCGGGGACCACCGTCGTTCTGGAGGTGCCACGATGACATACCCAGGCCCTGATGAGAACACCCTGGGGGTCATCCTCGGCCATGGAAGACGGCGCGAAGCGGATGCTACGCGCCGGGTCATCCGAGCAGCGACGCCGTTGCGGTCCAACCTCGGTATGGGTCTGATCGGTGCCGGAGCGATCCTGGTGTGGGCTCTACGTGCCGTCTATGGGCTCGGGTGGCACATCGTCCTCTGGAGCACGAATACCTATTCGCAGCCGTTGCTCGCCCTGATGGCCTGGATCGTGCTCCTTATCGTCGTGATCGCGACCGTGGTGACCTCGCGCGGTGCCACCGGGGAGCTGCCGGACTGGATGTTCGCCATCTTCCTCGCGGGAATCGTCGTTACTATCGCGATCGATCTCTACGCAATTTGGCCGCTCCATGACATTGGTCGGCATACCACAGCGGCAACAACCGCAGGGATGGCTCTGGTGATCATCATCACCAGGAGGCGCAGTCGAGATGTTATATTATCCGCCGCCGTGATCGGGATGTTGTTTGGTGTAGCGCTGATCGTGAACACCGATCTCGACATCGACAATTTCGCACCCCAGGTCACCAGTCTTGCCCTGATAGTCTCACCCGCGCTGATCGGAGTGGTCATCGTCAGGGGTTTCCGTCGACTGGTGCAGGTAGAGCTCGACCGGGTTCTCGTGCAGAGCACTGTGTCGGCACCACGATTCGCGGTGGGCATGATGGCATCCGAAGAGCTGGCCCGACTTGATTTGGCGGCTGAGGAACTACTGGATTCGGTGTCTACTGGTAAGACTCCACTGCCCCTCGACCCGGCAACCGCCTCGGTTGCTGCCTCACTCGCCACCGAGTTGCGACTTCACCTGATTGAGGGTCGCCGCGAGACCTGGCTTTATCACGCCATCACTGAATCGGACCTCCTCGGGAAGGTGGTGACGCTCACTGATAAAGGAACCTTGGCTGGCCTGCTTGACCCTCGGCAGCGAGACGGGTTACTCTCTGCCGTGTGGCTGTTGATCAGCGACACGGCAAAAAGTACTGGACGCAGTGTGCAGATATCGGTGGGGCCTGTCACACAGTCGGTCGAGACCGGATACGGTCGAAAGATCACCGTACCGATTTCACTCACCATAACCGGGATCGGACGTACACAGATTGATCCGGCAACATGGGAGGCGATCAGCACGATGGGGAAGTACAGTGACTCCAGCCATAACTCCATCCTGCGGGTTGATATTTCCTGTCTCGTAGACAATCCTGCCGACCAGTAACCATGACGACAACTGGTGTGCACAACGAACACCAGCATTCACAGAAGAGGAATCCATTGTGACCGAGCAGACTGATCGCATCCGCGTAGCACTCGTCGATGACCACCGAATGTTGTTGGGCGCACTGACCGAATGGATCACCAATGCGGCCGACGATATCGATATGGTCGCAGCGGTTCCCACCTGGCCTGAGCTCATTACCCATCCCTCTTTCCCGGTGGATGTCGTTTTGCTCGACCTTGATCTCAAAGACAGCATTCCCGTATCGTTGAAGATCAATACTCTGCGCACAACAGGGGTAAGGGTTGTGCTCATGAGCACCTATTCAGAACCCAATGTGGTGCGGGAGGCTTTGGCCGCCGGCGCCCTCGGCTACTTGGTCAAGAGCGAGGATGCCGGGATGATCGTTGAGGCCATCCGGGCCGCAGCGAAGGGAGAATCCTTCATCTCAGCGGAACTCGATCTTGCGCTCAATGCCGGCGAGGTCGGCGGTGCCCCCAAGCTCAGTGCCCAGGAACGCCGTGTCATGGCGCTCTATGGAGGTGGCGAGCCGGTGAAAGCGGTCGCCTACCAGCTCAGCATCTCGGAGGAGACGGCAAAGAGCTACCTCAAGCGCATCCGCGAGAAGTATCGCGTTGCCGGGTACGACGTGGGAACCAAGGTGGCACTGCGTAAACGAGCTATTGAAGACGGAATCTTGGTTGAATCCGATCTTCCGCGCCAGTTCTAGCGCCCACCACACTCTTAGCCCTGATGAGGATCGATTATCGCCTGCTCTAGGCGTGCGACCTTGGCCTCAAGTTCGCCGCTATATCCGGGGCGAATATCGGCCTTGAGAACGAGTGAGACCCGGGTCCCGAAAGCACTAACCGCCTCTGTCGCACGACGGATGACCTCGAAAACTTCCTCCCACTCGCCTTCGATGGTGGTAAACATCGAATCGGTTCTATTTGGCAGACCAGATTCTCTGACAACCTTCACCGCTGCAGCGACCGCATGATGAACCGAATCCCCACCATCGTTGCCGCCGCTGGGGGCAACCGAGAACGCTACGAGCATGACATCTCCTTCAACGGTGGACTGAGTTCAGCCGAGTATCTGCGCCCGGGGGCGCGGGTGATTGCAACGAGTGCCCAGACCAGCAGAACACATACCATGACATTGCGGGTGGTCAGGACCAGCAACATCAGCGGGTGCAGAAGTGCCAGGTAGCCGTAGAGATATGGATACACAAGCTGGGTCAGGGCTGCAATAATCAGCCCGAGTACTGCTGGGACTCGAAAAGATAGACCGTGCTCCATGGCGGTGGTGAGACCGAAGATGATCGGCACCGCGATCCATGCAACGAATTGTGGTGAGCCGACCTTATTGAACGCAATCAGTGCGACCACCAGGGCCAGCGCCACCGAAGGCGCAAGCTGTGCACCGCTCGCCCCCGCTCGCAGTGCCCGAATCCCCAGTAGCACAATAATCAGCACGACGACACCCAACAGTGGGGTCATCACCGCCGCCGCAACATCAACTCCTGGCCCTCGCATCTGATAAGTGATGATCTCGTGATCGAAATAGAGGGATACGCCAGGAGTTCCCGCCCACGCGGCCCACATCCATGCCGTGGTGACCGGGGCCTCGATCTGCAGCCCGCGACCGGTCTGCTCGGTGATGAAGCTGAACACCCTCCCGCCGCTGCCCAGCAACAGTGCGACACCCACCACCGCCACCGACACCGCCATGCCGGTCAGCACAAACTGTGCGCGACGACGCACCATCAGCAGTGCGGCAATAACCAGGGCAGCCGGCCACACTTTGACCCAGGTGGCCACGGCCAGCACCACAGTCGCCAGCCGAGGGCGAGCCGCCAGAACAAGCACACCAATGATTCCCAGCGACACAGTCACCGAATCAATTCTGGCCACAGCAATCGGCCCCAGCAAAACAAGAAAAGCAAGCCACCACCAGGCGAGGGCATATCGCCGCTGACTCCTACTGCCGAGCAGAAATCCGAAAGCAAGGGCATTGAAGATCGCCATGAGCCACAGCCAGCTGATCGAGTAGTTGGCCATTCCGAGGCTTGCCGCCAGCAGCATGGGCACAATCGCCATGATCGGATACACCCAGCCCGTGTCGATACCAACCCAGGAGTCGCTGCTTATTGCCCGCTCTACCCACATCCGGTAAACAATCGAGACGTCGTTGAGACCCTGACCCGGTGCGTGGAGACAGAGGTGCCCCAGCCAGACGTGCACCACAGCGAAGGCTGACCACACCATCAGTGTGTGACGATGCCTCACCCTGGCCTGGTTTACGCCAGACCGGGGTGAGTCATCCATCATGATGACAGCGTATCTCGGTAGAGCCTCAGCACTGTTCGCTGCTCAGCGCTGCCCGGAGGACAACGGCGGGAGTCGCTCGCCTGTGGCGGGAGTCGCGACTCCCGCCACAGGCTGTTTTCTCCCGCCGTGCGAATGCACAGCGAGGGAACCGCTAGGGGTCAATCCGCGCTGGATAAAAATGGAAACCGTCGAAGGAAGTTCGATGCCCGCAATCAGTTGAACAGACATCTGAGAGCCCTCTTGCCTTCGTTGTAGCAGGTCATATCGTTGTTGGCCGCGTTGATCGCATCCAGCCAAGTCCCATTGACGGTGCCGCCCCGAGGGGCGGTGTCCACGACCGAGACTGTGACAGCAGTCCAGCCGACCACGGTGCCCGCGGGGATTTCATGCATCCCCGATAGCGTCACT
>JBOFDJ010000064.1:0-3227 GCA_051646885.1 Rhodoglobus sp. | reverse complement strand
TGACACCAGTGTTATTGCCAATGAGATGTATACGCAATGGAAGGGCTTTGAAGCAGGACGTTCCGCGGCCTTCGCCGTGGTGTTGTTCATTCTCGTGCTTCCCATCATTATCTACAACGCTCGACAGATCGCAGCGCAGAAGGAGATCCGATGAGCGCCGTAACACAGTTTGAGACGCCCAACAGTCGTGGTGGCGAGTTTCCCACCAGGGCCGGTCTTCGAGCCGCCTTGAAGCGCACTCAAAAGCGGCTCACCAGTCGCGGGGCCACGATTGCAGCGTTGATTATCGCTGTGATCTGGACTACTCCCACCCTCGGCCTCTTCATCACCTCTTTTCGCCCGGGCGATCAAATCGCTACGACCGGTTGGTGGACCTTCCTCTGGAATTCTGGGTTCACGCTGGAAAACTATAGTGAGGTGCTACAGGCGGGCAATGGAGCGCTCACCCTCGGGAGCTCGTTCTTCAATTCCATCGCCATTACCGTCCCTGCTACCATTTTTCCTCTTCTGATCGCCAGCCTCGCGGCCTACGCTTTTGCTTGGATCGATTTCAAGGGCAAGAGCTGGATGTTCATTGCTGTCTTCGCTCTGCAGATCGTGCCTCTGCAAATGGCATTCGTGCCTTTGTTGAGTTTGTTTTCCAAAGGCTTCAGTATTGGCAACATTCAGATTTTCAACAGCCTTGGGGTGAGCAGTTCCTATTCTCAGGTGTGGATCGCGCACACGATTTTCGCCTTGCCCCTCGCTATTTTCTTGCTCCATAACTTTGTCGCCGAGATACCGCGTGAGCTCATTGAGGCGGCCAAGGTTGATGGTGCGGGGCACGGTCAAATTTTCTTCCGGATTGTGCTTCCACTGACCTTCCCGGCTATTGCCTCCTTTGCTATCTTCCAATTCTTGTGGGTCTGGAATGATCTCTTGGTGGCCCTTGTCTTCGCGGACGGTGCTCAGGCTCCGATCACCAAAGTACTGTCTGAAATCGTCGGTAAGTACGGAGAGAGCTGGTACCTGCTTAGCGCCGGGGCCTTCGTGGCGATCATTGTGCCGCTTATCGTCTTCTTTGCCCTCCAGCGGTTCTTCGTTCGCGGACTCCTCGCGGGTTCCACTAAGGGCTAGCCGCCGTCGCGCATCCCCTCTTTTGTAAAGCTCTGAAACCTCGCGACAGCGTACAGTCGGAGAATGGGCGGGATGCACGGCGGTAGCCACCCTTTGGGCAGTGGTGACGCCACTGCCCAAAGGGCTGCCAACGCTGCTGCCCCGCGGGTGCCTGATCTGTTCGCGCGGATTCTGGGGCTCTTCGCTCCGCACCGTCTTGCTTTAACCATCACTATTGCCCTGGTCCTGCTCAGTGCGGGGCTGAGCGTGTTGCCGCCGCTGCTTACCAAGCAGGCCTTCGATCTGGGGCTTTTTCCTCCAGGCGGTTCACCGAATATTCCCGTGTTGATTGAGCTTGTGCTCGTCATGGTGGGTCTGTGGGTGCTTACCGCAGTGCTGGGGGTGTGGCAAACCTGGCTGACGGCGACCGTCGGCAATACGGTGATGGGCGGCTTGCGCATCCGACTCTTCGCCCACCTGCAGGCGATGGAGCTGGCCTTCTTTACCCGTACCAAGACCGGCGTCATTCAGTCCCGACTGCAGAACGATGTGGGCGGGGTTGCCGGTGTGCTCAGCAACACCATATCGAGCGTCATAGGCAACACCGTGACCGTTCTGGCGGCACTGGTGAGCATGCTCGTGTTGAGTTGGCAGTTGACCGTGGTGGCGGTCATCCTGCTGCCGGTGCTGGTGATCGCCCAACGTAAGGTCGGCCAGGTGCGTGCCCGCATCGCCACCAAAACACAAGAATCACTCAGTGATATGACCGCGATCACCCAAGAATCGTTGAGCGTCAGCGGCATTCTGCTCTCAAAAAGTTTCACCCAGCAGCAGGCCGAGACCGCGCGGTATCAGGCCGAGAATCAGAACCAGATCAGGCTGCAGGTGAGCCAGCAAATGAGTGGCCAGTGGTTTTTTGCGATGGTGCACATTTTTCTCTCGATCATCCCGGCCGTGATCTATGTCGTCGCTGCCTATCTCATTACCGGAGGAGTGGAGGTCACAGCCGGAACTATCGTTGCCTTCACCACTGTGCAGGCACGACTCATGTTTCCGTTGCTCGGGCTGCTGCGCGTGGTGCTTGACCTGCAGACCTCCTCCGCGCTGTTCGCCCGGATTTTCGAGTACCTCGATCTGGTGCCGGCGATCACCGATTCACCGAACGCCCGCCCGGTGCGCCTGCCGCAACTCGGCCGGATCGAGTTCGACGATGTTGTCTTTCGCTACCCGGATGCGCCCGCCGATTCACCGGCAACCCTCCGAGGCGTCTCGTTGATCATTGAGCCTGGCCAGTTCGTGGCTTTCGTGGGCCCCTCGGGTGCTGGCAAGACCACGGTCTCGTATCTGATTCCACGACTGCATGAGGTGACCGAGGGCAGGGTGCTGTTCGCAGGCGACGATGTTCGCGAACTTAACTCGGACTCGCTGGTGCGGAACATCGGGATCGTCAGCCAAGAGACCTACCTGTCTCACGCGACCATTGCGGAGAACCTGCGGTACGCGAAACCGGATTCCACGCTGGCAGAGTTGGAGCGCGCGGCGCGGGCGGCGAACATCCATGACACCATCATGTCGTTTCCTGATGGCTATGACACGGTGGTGGGGGAGCGCGGTTACCGTCTCTCCGGGGGCGAAAAGCAGCGTATCGCGATTGCGCGGGTCTTGCTCAAAGACCCGGCGGTGCTGATTCTCGACGAGGCCACTAGTGCGCTCGATTCGATCTCGGAACGGGTGGTGCAGGAGGCGCTGGATGCCGCATCCCGAGGCCGCACGACCGTCGCGGTTGCCCACCGGCTCTCTACCGTGCGCAATGCCGATGTGATCTTCGTCGTCGACGCTGGGCGTGTGGTGGAGCAGGGAACTCACACCGAATTGCTCGCCGCCGGAGGGCTCTACAGCGTGCTGTACTTGCAGCAGACGCAGGCCTAGGGCAGCTCGCCCGTCAGGCCAAGGCAGGCAGCTCGCCCGCGCTGTCAATGTGCCCGCCGGCCCCTGCTATCCGCGCCCGCGATGCCTGCCGCGCGGGCCAGGCCGGCGCGAGAAGTCTTAGGGTGGGGCGGTAGTCTGGCGGGGTGGCGTGAGTGTCCGCCGTGCTGAAGTCTGAAGCCTCCGGAGCCGCCGTGTCTGAAAGC
>JBOFDJ010000063.1:0-3333 GCA_051646885.1 Rhodoglobus sp. | reverse complement strand
GGCGCGTTCTGCGGCCTCGATCTCGTCTTCCAGCAGCAGATTCGGGGAATACATCTCAACCTCGGCAGCCCCCTGCCGCAGCATCTCAAGGTTCACATTGGTCGCGTCATCCTGATAGACAAACAGCAAAGACCTGCCGTATTGATCTTCTGGCCTGACATCGGCCACAACCCACACCTTTGTGCCAACAGGGAGGAAGCGTCGCAACAGTGCGGTCGCCTCCTCGCCGTAGCATTCGCGGTTCTCACCGATCTCCGGTGTGTTGATGCCGAGCATGCGGACCTTGCGACCGTCGGCAAGAAACAGGGTGTCGCCATCGTGCACATACTCGACTGTCGCCTCACTGGCCTCGGGTGGGATACTCCTCGCGACCGGCGCAGGTTTCGTCCCCGGTGTTGCCTCGCCCGGCGCCGCCTGTTGTGCGCCGTTCGGGCTGAGATCGTTCTGGTTCAGGGCGAACCAGCCCAGCGCGATGATGCCGATGATCGCGAGAGCGATACCGAGACGGATGACCGGTGGGCGTTGCGGGAGCATCCCCCGAGTCTTGCAGCATTCTGTGTTGTGTAGCGCTTAGAGTCGGGCAGCATCTCGCGGGCAGCCCGACTCTCCGTGCATCCTGAGCTAGCCGGCCAGTGCGAGGATTGATCTATGACCGAGCTGCCGAGCCCGCCGCATCCACAACTCGATGAGCTCATTGCGGTGCTCGAACGGCTGCGCGCCGTGGGCGGCTGCGCCTGGGACCGGGAGCAGACTCACGAGTCCTTGGTCAAGTATCTGATCGAAGAAACCTGGGAGCTAGTCGACGCTATCGAGGCAGGCGACCGCGACGAGCTCATCGAAGAACTGGGTGATGTGCTCTATCAGGTTATTTTCCATTCTGACATTGCCGCCGAGGCCGGTCGATTTACTCTGGAGGACGTCGCGGCCCAGATGACCGCGAAAATGGTGAGCCGCCATCCCCATGTTTTCAGCGATACCGTGGCCGACACCGCTGACGATGTGGTAGCAGTGTGGGACGAGATCAAGCAGGTCGAGAAGTCCCACCGCACCAGCGTTCTCGACGGCATCCCCCAGCGGATGCCTGCCCTCGCCCTGGCCGATAAGCTTCTCGGTCGCGCCCAGAAAGTCGGCCTCATCGATCCCGCCCCGCCCGAAGCTTTCACCGTGACCCGCGAGGAAGAGCTCGGACCGTTGTTGCTGGCCATCGTGGCCTCCGCTAAGGCACGGGGGCTCGACTCGGAGCGCGCGCTGCGCGCCGCTCTGCGGGGTTTGCGCGACGACATCCGTGCGCAGGAGATGAGGTTCTGACGTTCACGTCATCCGGGTAGGATTCCTAGCGGACATTCACGACGACATTACGAAACATCCAGAAGGAGATCTCCCGTGGCTTTGATCGACACAGTCGGCGCTCGCGAAATTCTTGACTCTCGGGGCAACCCGACCATCGAGGTCGAGGTTCTGCTCGATGACGGAATCGTGGCGCGCGCCGCCGTGCCCTCCGGGGCCTCAACAGGGGCCTTCGAGGCCTACGAACTTCGGGATGGAGACACCCAGCGCTATGGCGGCAAAGGTGTACTCAAGGCTGTGGAGTCGGTGGTTGATGTGCTGGGCCCTGCCATCGAGGGTTTCGATGCAGCAGAGCAACGCCTCATCGATGCCGAGATGATCGCTCTTGACGGCACTGATAACAAGAAGAATTTGGGTGCCAACGCTCTGCTCGGCGTTTCGCTGGCAGTAGCCAAGGCGGCCGCAGATTCTGCCGATCTTCCCCTGTTCCGTTACCTGGGGGGGCCGAACGCTCACACCCTCCCCGTCCCGCTCATGAACATCATCAATGGTGGCGCGCATGCTGATACCGCCCTCGATATTCAGGAATTTATGGTGGTTCCGCTCGGTGCAGAAAGCTTCGCGGAGGGCCTGCGCTGGGGCACCGAGGTGTACCACGCCCTCAAGTCGCTCCTGAAGAAGAAGGGCCAGTCAACCGGTCTGGGTGACGAGGGCGGCTTCGCCCCGGATCTTCCTGGCGCTCGCGCAGCGCTCGACTTCATTGTTGAGGCCATCACCGCAGCGGGTTTTGCACCGGGTAAAGATTTCGCCCTGGGGCTGGATGTCGCGGCCACCGAGTTCTTCGCCGACAACAGCTACTCCTTCGAGAAGCAGCAGCTTTCCGGTGAGCAGCTCACCGAGTTCTGGGTTGGTCTCGTTAAAGACTACCCGCTGGCGACCATCGAAGATCCTCTCGCCGAGGACGACTGGGAGGGCTACGCGCACCTCACCGCTGTGCTTGGTGATCAGGTGCAGATCGTCGGTGATGACCTGTTTGTGACCAATCCGCTCCGCTTGAAGCGTGGCATTGATGAGAAGGTGGGCAACTCGATTCTGGTTAAGGTCAACCAGATCGGTACCCTGACTGAGACGCTTGATGCGGTGGCTATGGCCCAACGAGCCGGTTACAGCGCCATTATTTCGCACCGTTCGGGTGAAACCGAAGACACCACCATCGCCGATCTTGCGGTGGCCACCGACGCTGGCCAGATTAAGACCGGAGCACCCGCTCGCTCTGATCGGGTCGCCAAATACAATCAGTTGCTGCGCATCGAGGAAGAGCTGGGCGAGGCTGCGGTCTACGCAGGTCGTAGCGCTTTCCCCCGGTTCTCTGCTTAGCGGTGCGAGGGGCGCAGCACTGTGATCCGAGGGTCTGTGGTTCGGTCTCCCGTCGTCACGGTTTTGTCACTTAAGCTCTAAGCCATGGTCAGGAGAACAACAACTAAGGTGGCGGTCTCCCTGCCAGAGGAGACCGCTCCCGAGCATTGGCTGCGCACCATTCGGTTGTCGAGTTTTACCGTGGTCATGTTCGTGTTGCTGATCCTGGCGGTGATTGTGCTCGCGCCCAACCTGCGGGTATTTATCCAGCAGCAACACGAGATTGCGACACTGCAGAGCTCCGTTGACGATACTCAGAAATCTCTTGACGAGCTGAAGAGCACCGTAGCGCGCTGGGACGATCCCGCTTACATCACCTCGCAAGCGCGCGAGCGTTTGTTCTATGTTTTTCCTGGCGAGATGAGTTATCTGGTGATTGGTCATACTGATCAGATCGCGACCAGTGATGGCTTGCCGGTCAGCGATCAGATCCAGACCACAAAGGTTGATTGGCTGAGCACCCTGCTGTCCTCAGCGGTAGCGGCAGGTCTGACGGATGCCCCACCTGCCGAACTCGACACCCCAAGTTTGGGCGTGACACCGTGACACCTCCCCTTGTCACCCCCTCGGACGACGATGTGCGCACCGTGTCTTTCCAGCTCGGAAGACCGGCCCGTGACGTGGTCGCGA
>JBOFDJ010000062.1:0-2285 GCA_051646885.1 Rhodoglobus sp. | reverse complement strand
GTGTCTGATTGCACATCACCGTCATAGTTTTTGCAGGCCCAGACATATCCGCCCTCCCACTTCATGGCCGAGGCGACCATATCGTCGATGAGTCGATGCTCGTAGCTAAGACCCGCCGCCTCGAATCTTTCCTTGAACTCGGTGGTGAACACCTCCTCAAAGATGTCTTTGAATCGACCGTCATAGGCCTTCAGGATGGTGTTCTTCGTTGAGAGGTACACCGGATAATTGCGGGAGAGCCCGTAGTTGAGCGAGGCCCGAGCAAAATCAACAATCGAGTCATCTAAGTTGTATTGAACCTGTGCAACACCATCGCCCGGTGCTGCGAAAACCTCAAACTTCTGAGGCGCGGAGCCATCATCGGGGGCGAACTCGACCGTGAGCTTACCTGCTCCGCGGAAGCGAAAATCGGTGGCCCGGTACTGATCGCCGAAGGCATGACGCCCAATGATGATGGGCTTATTCCAGCCAGGAACCAGACGGGGAATGTTGGAGATAATAATCGGCTCACGAAAGATCACACCACCAAGAATGTTGCGGATCGTTCCGTTCGGACTCTTCCACATTTTCTTGAGACCAAATTCTTCGACCCGCGCCTCGTCGGGGGTAATCGTTGCGCACTTCACGCCAACACCGTGTTTCTGAATGGCGTGGGCGGCATCGATCGTGACCTGATCTTCTGTGGCATCCCTATGCTCGATGCTGAGATCGTAGTACTCAAGATTAATGTCAAGGTAGGGGTGGATCAAGGTGTCTTTGATCTTCTGCCAGATGATGCGTGTCATCTCATCGCCATCGAGTTCGACGACAGTGCCCTCTACCTTAATCTTCGACAAGCTTTTCTCCTTAAAATCCGGCCCAAAGTAGCTTACCGGCTCTCGTCATGTGTCTCGATATGAAGCGCTGCGGATTCACCTTCTGGCACTGAACGTGCTTGCGGGTTACCCTGAGGGAATGGGTGAGTTGAAACTGGAAGCGCTGTCGGCCAAGACTATTGTGGCGGCGAACAGCCTCACGCTGAGGCGTGGCCAGGAGCAGTTCGTCATGCCCCCCTCATATGCCCTCGCCGATGCCGACATCAGCGTCACCTCCTGGCCTCGTGTTGTACTCGACGGAGACGAGGTTGTGGGCTTCATCCGGGGCAATTTTGACCCGGATGCAACCCGGGAAGAGTTCCGTAGCTGCATCTGGCGGATCACCGTTTCAGCGGATGCACAGGGCTCAGGTGTGGGCAGGTTCGCTGTGCTCGCACTCGCGGCAGAAGCACAGAGCCGAGGCTTTGACCGCCTAACCGCGCTGTGGGAGCCGGGGGACGACGGGCCAGAGCGCTTCTTCCTGCGCGTCGGTTTCACGATTAGTGGTGAAACGCAGTACGGCGAAAACATCGGCACCCTGGAGTTGTAAGGGCAGTGCACCACGAGGACTTTGTCAGTCGCGTGCTTGAAGTGGTGGGCTCGATCCCTCCGGGTAGAGCAATGACCTACGGTGATGTTGCCGCGGCTATCGGCTCGCGCGCGGCTCGCGCGGTCGGTCAGGTGATGTCGCGCTACGGCTCGGGTGCACCATGGTGGCGGGTGGTGCGGGCCAGCGGGCATCCCGCGACCGACCACGAAGCCCGCGCCATGGAGCACTACCGTGTCGAGGGAACGCCGCTGCTTCAGGGCCGGGATGGGGCTTTTCGCGTGGATTTGTCTCGGGCGCGATACGAGAATTTTTTCGTGGCACGGTAGCGCTGGAGAGTGGAATTGCGTGACATGCAGTGTGCTTTCACCGAGGTAGGCTTGCTGCTAGACAGGTTTTTTACCTAAAACTGAAATTAACGGTGTTGTTGCGGCTTCTGGGACGCGCGAAGGAGATTTTCGGGCTGTGATGGCTGCAGAGCCCGCTTGGGGTGGCGTTGGCGATGATTGTGGGTGTGTTTCGTGACCGCGTGGGCTGAGGCTGGTGCCGCTGGTGGTGGTGTTCCGTCGGTGGGTGGTGGTGGGTTGATTGTTCCGGGGGCTATTCCGTTTGTGGGGTGTCATCCGACGACTATTGATGGGGTGGGGTCGGTGTTGACGGCGGCGGGGAAGGGTTTGCCGGATGCGGGGGCGGAGATCGTCTCAGCGTGGAATGGTTTGGGGGTGTCGTATGTGGCTCCGGGTTCGGAGGAGTTGTTGGCGGTGATGGCCCCGGTAGCTGCGGTGGCAACTGATGTGGGTGATGGGTTGAAGCGGGTGGGGAAGATTTTGGATACTTTCGCGGCGAATGTGGTGAAGCCGGTGAAGGAGTTGCGGGATTTGCAG
>JBOFDJ010000061.1:0-22745 GCA_051646885.1 Rhodoglobus sp. | reverse complement strand
GCATTCATGCCGACCGTAGAGATTGGCTGGCGCTACGCACGTCAGGCTTGGGGTCGGGGTTATGCTACCGAGGCAGCCTCGGCGGTGTTGTCCTTCGCGTTCGGCGAGCTCGGACTTCCGGAGCTTGTGTCGTTCACGGCGGTAAGTAACATGCGGTCAGTGGCGGTGATGGAGCGAATCGGGATGATGCGCGACGGTATATTCGAGCATCCAAGCTTGCCCGTGGGCCACCGCCTACGACCACACGTGCTATACCGGGTGCGTACTTCAGCGTCTGAGCTCCGGCCCCTGTGACCCCCAAGGAACCCTGGATCCTCTGGCGGCGGGAGAAAACGTCACGCGGCGGGAGTTACTACCCCCGCCAGCGGTAGGTGACTCCCGCCGCGAGTGCACCATCTCCCGCCACGAGATGGTGCTGTGCGTGAGGAGATTCGCCGACTCTGCACTGTCGCGTGTGTCACAATAAATCTCGATGAGTGCACCAGATTCTTCAGCACGTCGACGCGCCCCGGCCCTGCGCGGTGATGGAGCGAAGGTTACGCCCCTAGAGCTGTTCTTCGACCTGATTTTCGTTCTCGCGTTGACCCAGTGCACGGCTCTGATGGCCGCTGATCTTTCCTGGTTGAGCATTGCTGAAGGTTTGATGGTGCTGGCGATGTTGTGGTGGGCCTGGGTTGGGTATTCCTGGCTTACGAGCGTTGTTGATCCCGAGGAAGGCGAGGTCAGAATAGCGATTTTTGCCTCGATGGCTGCCATGCTGGTGGCGTCATTATGTGTTCCGGATGTTTTCGGTGATACAGGACTACTTTTCGCCTGCGCCTATGCCGCTGTGCGAATCGGTCAAGTCGCGCTCTTCATCCTTGCCAGTGGCAATGACCCGGATCTGCGGCGGGCCGTTATGGGACTTGCTCTCAGTACTGCCCTCGGGATTGCTCCATTATTTGCGGCAAGCTTTACCGATGGCTGGGTGCGGTTGGGACTATGGGCACTCGCGTTGGCCCTAGACTACATCGGTCCGATAATCATTAACTTGTCGGGGTGGAAGCTTTCGGCAGAGCATTTTGCCGAGCGGCATCGTCTGATCGTGATCATCGCTTTGGGTGAGTCGATTGTCGCCATCGGTATTGGCGCTCAGCAGGGGATCGATATCACTGTGGTGGTGGCGGCCGCGCTGGGCATGGCCGTGTGCGCTGCGCTCTGGTGGGTTTATTTTGACGTGGTTGCTCTAGTCTCTATGAAACAACTCGCGCAGGCGGCGGTGGGGCGTGAGCAGAATGCTTTGGCACGAGACTCTTTTTCTTATCTGCATTTTCCGATGGTTGCGGGGATCGTGCTGGTTGCGCTGGGATTGAAAAAGACTTTGGCTCATACGGGTGATCATTTATCTGTCGAATCGGCTTCCGCTCTTTTCGGTGGAACCGCGCTCTATTTGCTGGCGCTGGCGCTGTTCCGGCGCCGAAACGTCGGCGGTGTCAACTGGCCGCGGGTGTTTTTCGCCGGACTATTGTGTCTGTTGATCCCGGTAGTGATCCAGTTCAGTGCCATCGTTGCCCTCGGCGTGCTAACGGTGCTCTTGATTCTCTTTGTTATCTATGAAGTGCACACTTATGCCGAGGCGCGCACTCGTATTAGGGCGGAACTGCGACACTAAGAGGTCGCGGGATCCGCCTCGGTTCTCAGCGCCTATTGGTGCCACCGCCTCGGCGCTGAGCTTCGCTGTATCCCACAACGGCTCGGGCAGAACTTGCATGAAACAACCAACTACGATTGATTCGTAAGGCAGGGTCTTTGGCGGCTGTCGACGGGAGTCTCGCCAACTCGCAGCTCCCGAAGTACCGTGGGACCATGAGCAATCTCAGTGATCGCGTGGCCACAAGCCCTCGTCGCACAACACTGCCCCAAGCACCGTCCAGTCCTGACGACCAATCGAAGGATCGCAGTGTTGCGCCGCTGGCCAGCCCGCTGCCTCCGGTGGTGGATGTTGCGGCCCTCGGCGAGCAGTTGATGGGGCGGTGGGCCGACATCCGTCGTACCTCCCGCGGCCTTGCCGCCCGCCCGGAGTTCAAGCGCATTGAGGGCCAGTCGATGCAACACCATCGCGAACGTACGCTGGCCCAGCTCCACGCCCTGGTTGCCGAAGCCGCTGTGCATCGAGCGTTCCCCACATCGGTCGGTGGTGACGAAAACCACGGTGGCAATATCGCCGCCTTTGAAGAGCTGGTGCTTGCTGACCCTTCGTTACAGATCAAATCGGGCGTGCAATGGGGCTTATTCGGTGCCGCAGTGATGCATTTGGGTACCGAATATCACCACACAACATACCTCCCCGGGATCATGAGTCTCGATATCCCTGGCGCGTTCGCGATGACCGAAACTGGCCATGGATCGGATGTTTCCGCCGTCGCAACCACGGCAACTTTCGATATCCATTCCGGAGATTTCGTGCTCAACACCCCGTTTCGCGCGGCCTGGAAAGACTACATTGGCAACGCCGCCGTTGATGGTCGTGCCGCCGTAGTCTTCGCGCAACTCATCACTCAGGGCGTCAATCACGGGGTGCACGCCTTCTACGTCCCGATCCGCGACGAGAACGGCTTCCTTCCTGGTATCGGCGGTGAGGACGACGGGCTCAAGGGCGGTTTGAATGGAATCGATAACGGTCGACTGCATTTCACTGAGGTGCGGGTTCCACGCCGGAACCTCCTCAACCGCTACGGGGATGTTGCTGAGGACGGCACCTATAGCTCGCCGATCCCCAGCCCAGGTCGCCGCTTCTTCACGATGCTCGGAACCCTCGTTCAGGGCCGAGTCTCCCTCGATGGTGCGGCCACGGTGGCGAGCAAGTTGGCACTCACCATTGCCATCACCTACGGTTCTCAGCGTCGGCAGTTCACCGCGGGCAGCGAGACGGACGAGGAGGTTATCCTCGACTATCAGCGTCATCAGCGGCGATTGTTACCTCGGCTGGCGACCACCTATGCGATGTCGTTCGCCCATGAGGTCTTTTTGGCAAAGTTCGATGATGTGTTCAGCGGTGCCCATGACACGGATGCCGACCGCCAGGATCTGGAAACTTTGGCCGCAGCACTCAAGCCGCTCAGTACCTGGGCTGCGCTCGACATTCTCCAGGAGTCGCGGGAGGCCTGCGGCGGGCAGGGATTTCTGGTGGAGAATCGGCTTACCTCGCTGCGGGCTGACCTCGATATTTATGCGACCTTCGAGGGTGATAATAATGTGCTGCTCCAGTTGGTCGCCAAGCGCCTGCTCGCCGACTACAGCCGCAAGTTTGTTCATGCCGATGCCGGGGCAATGGCCCAGTTTGTGGTGGATCAGGTTAACGAGGCGGCGATTAACCGCACCGGGTTGAGAAGTTTTGCCCAGAGCATGCGCGACTTTGGTTCGACGGCGCGTTCGGTAGGCTATATCCGTGATGCTGATTCGCAACGCCAACTGCTGACCGACCGTGTGCAGACCATGGTCGCGGAGATCGCGGGTCGGCTGCGCAACGTCGCGAAGTTGCCGCAGGCTGAATCGGCAGCCCTATTCAACAGCAACCAGAATGCGCTAATAGAGGCGGCGCGTGCTCACGGCGAGTTGTTGCAATGGGAGGCTTTTACGGATGGCGTGGAGGCGATCACCGATGAGGGCACCAAGCAGGTTCTCACCTGGTTGCGCGATCTGTTCGGCTTAGGCCTGATCGAGAAGAACGCGGCGTGGTACCTCATTCACGGTCGTATTTCTGGCCAGCGTGCGCAGGCGGTGACCGCCTACATTGATGATCGCCTGCTGCCGCGACTGCGCCAACAAGCGCTGTCTTTGGTGGCGGCATTTGAGTTTTCCCCAGAGCATATTGGTGCACCCATCGCCCTTGGCGCTGAGAAACAGCGACAGGATGAGGCGCGGGATCACTATCGCGCACAGCGCGCCGCGGGCTTGACCCCAGCAGAGGAGAAAAACCCCGCGAAAGCAGCTCGAATCTAGCCTCGCCGACCTGTTCGTGACTCCGGTCACGCCGCGGCGATATCTTTACGGCGCACTCGAATACCGATGGTGACCCCCAGCACGATGACTGCGCTGATGACCGAGGCAATCGCGGTAGGTGTCGACAGCAGTTCGCCGGTGAGGCGACCGACCGCTACCCAGGCGATGCCCCAGCTGAGAGACAGGGCCGGGGCAATTCGCCCTCGCCCGATGACGGCAAGCATGACACCGACACTGGCAGCGACAGCAAGTACGATGATCGCCCAAATCTCTGGCGGCATCTCGAATCCACTAAAATCAGCCGCCGTCAGCACGGCGGCGGTATTGGCCGCTGTGGCAATGCATATCCAGCCCAGGTACAGTCCGACGGTTCCATCGGTCAGCAGCCCATCGAGCGTGGCGTGTGCTTGGTGTCTGAGGCAGAGCACAAAACTCCAGCCGAGCACTCCGAGCATCAGGATGATAACGATGAGGGTCCCGGCCAGGATGGCGAACTGCGCACAGATAATCCAGGCGGCGTTCAGGATCATGGATGCCGCGATCCAGTAGCCGAGTCGACGATGCCGCTCGCTGCTCGACTGTGCTGGCAAGAACTGCCACACAGCATAGGCGACGAGCCCGGAGTAGATGATGCTCCAGATCGCGAACGCTGGGCCGGCTGGTGTGATCAGGGTGGAATACTCGCTGAGCGCGCCCCCAGCAGCGTTCTGGATCGCCGTCCCGCCAATTCTTCCGGAGCCCACCAGGGCACCGATGACGGCGATCACGGCACTGGCCCCCACCACGATCTGTCGTGTGATGTCCTGTGTGTGCCGCATGGTGGCATCCCCAATCTTGGTCGGTATGGCTGTCGCGCCCACCACGTCATCGTCGACTTCTGTTGTTAGCTCACCGTATCACCGCGCTGTGACAGCCGATGGTAACTGCTGCGGGTTGTGGCCCTTCTGGCGGTGGCAGTAGTAGCGTCTGGGTATGACGTTCAATGATGATGCGCGTATCAATCCGGATAAGGTCTCGCGACGGGGTCGCACCGCCGGGGTGGCGGTCGGTGGTGGTGGTGGCCTGCTGGCCATCGGGCTGTTTATTGCCTCACAGTTCTTGGGAGTCGACCTGACCGGCCTGGCAGGGCTTGCGGGAGGAGGAACCGGCGGCCAGAGTGTCGAGCAGGGCCAGGCGCTCACCGAATGCACCACCGGTGAGGACGCCAATAACAACGTCGATTGCCGACTTGCGGGTGCTGGTGACTCCCTCGATACCTACTGGGCCGAGGCACTTCCCGCACTCGGCCAGAGCTACCGCACCACCGATATCGTGCTTTTCTCCGGCCAGGTCAGCACCGGATGCGGCGGTGCTACCAGCGCGAGTGGCCCTTTTTATTGCCCCGCCGATGAGCTCATCTACATCGACACCGCATTTTATGACGACCTTCGTACTCGTTTTGGTTCCTCGGGTGGCCCACTCGCCGAAATGTATGTCATCGCCCATGAGTGGGGCCACCACATCCAGAACAGCACGGGGATTATGAAGAACCTCGACCTCCGCGACACCGGCCCGGACTCAGACTCCGTTCGCCTTGAGCTTCAGGCGGACTGCTTCGCGGGCTCGTGGGTGGGCGCGGCATCCACCATCAAGGCCGAGAACGGCGTGGCGTTTCTGGAGCCCGTGACCGATGAGCAGATTCGGGATGCCCTGAGTGCGGCATCCGCTGTCGGCGATGATCGTATTCAGCAGTCCCAGGGTGGCGGGGTCTCCCCGGAGTCGTGGACCCACGGTTCGAGCGCCGCCCGGCAGCGGTGGTTTAAGACCGGTCTGAACGGCGGGCCGGATTCCTGCAACACCTTCGATGTGGCTAATCCGTAGCGGGTGACCGGAGGCCTGACTGCCCTACTACTCGAAGGTCACCCCTGAGAGGATGCCGGGAAAGGCAATCGAGGCAATAATGACCAGGCCGGTGAGCAGCACGATCACGCCCATGGTCGAGACCGCCACAACACCGAGCATTCCCACTGCACGCAAAAACATGGTTACCAACTTACCGTGGTGAGGGGCACCACGGTGGCGATGTGACGCGCCCCGGTCCTGGACCTCGCTCGTGCTCCCCTGTTGTTCACCCTGTCTCAACCCGCCGTACTTTCTCCGTCGGTACATTTCGGCAGGTGGAGGATGTGCTGGCAGTAGGGACATCGGTGGCTCAGAGAGCTGTGCCGCGTGTTGTTGCCATCATTCCTGCTCGCGGTGGCTCGAAGGGCATCCGCGGCAAGAACCTCAGAACGGTGGGGGGAGTTTCGTTGCTTGCTCGTGCTGTCCGGACCGCGGTGGCTGCCGCACGAATTGATGAGGTCGTTGTCAGTACCGATAGCACCGAGCTCGCCGCGGTGGCCCGTCGCGAGGGTGTCGCTGTAGTTTTTCGTCCCGAGGATCTGGCCAGTGATACGGCGAGTTCCGAGGATGCTCTGCTGCACGCCCTCGACACGATGGATGGCTCCGCTGACATCGTGGTTTTTCTTCAGGCAACCTCTCCCTTTATCGACCCAGATGATGTGGATGCCGCAGTGCAGCGGGTCGCAGCAGGGGAGCGGGACGTCGTTTTTTCTGCCAGGAGGTCGCACGCATTTTTGTGGCGTGAAACGGAGCAGGGGTTGAGGGGCGTCAACCATGACGAATCCTTCCGGCAGCGCCGCCAGGATTGCGAGCCACAGTTTTATGAGACGGGGGCTTTCTATGTCATGCGGGCCGAAGGGTTTCGGGCTGCCGGGTTCCGGTTTTTTGGCCGGATAGGTGTCGCGCTGGTGCGCGAGCTCACGGCCATCGAGATCGATACGACCGACGATCTGCAACTGGCGAGCGCGATTGCTCCTCTGCTGACGTCGCGAGAGCGCATCGATGTTGACGCTGTGGTCACCGATTTCGACGGGGTGCATACGGATGATCGCGTCCATGTGGGTGCAGATGGTAGCGAGTTCGTGACCGCCAGCCGGTCCGACGGTATGGGGGTGGATCTGTTGCGTCGCGCGGGCATGCCTATCCTGATTATTTCCACGGAGACCAACCCCGTGGTGTCTGCTCGGGCTCGAAAACTTCAGGTCGAGGTTCAGCAGGCGGTGACCGATAAGGCCGCGGTGCTCACGAGTTGGGCTAGTGAGAACAATCTGGATCTGGGTCGGATCGCTTTTGTTGGCAACGATGTCAACGATCTGGGTTGCCTCGCGCTGGTCGGCTGGCCCGTCGCGGTGGCCGATGCCCACCCTGCTGTTCTTGCTGCTTCCCGGGTGATCTTGTCTCGCCGGGGTGGTCGGGGTGCGCTGCGTGAACTGGCTGACCGCATCGTGACCTTGACTTCCGACCCCGAACCAATAGCCGACCCCGAACCAAATCAGGAGGAGATATGCTCACGCTCGGTTCCCACTCCATAGGAGAGACTCTGCCGGTTTACGTTATCGCGGAGATCGGGCTGAACCACAATGGCGAGGTCGAGCTCGCCAAACGGCTCATCGATGTGGCGGCGGATTCCGGAGCGCAGGCGGTCAAATTCCAGAAGCGAACTCCCGCCATATCGACCCCGGATCATATGAAAGACATCCCGCGTGAAACTCCCTGGGGAACCATGAGCTACCTTGAGTATCGGTACCGTGTGGAGTTTGATCGAGAGCAGTACATCGAGATCGGCGACTATGCGGCTTTCAGAGGCCTTGACTGGTTCGCTTCGCCCTGGGACGAGCCATCGATAGAGTTTCTCGAAAGCCTCAATGTCGTTGCGCATAAAGTGGCTTCGGCTTCGGTGACCGATAGGGGTCTGCTGCGAGCTCTCGCTGATACCGGTAAGCCGATTATTCTCTCCACCGGAATGTCAACGATGGAACAGATTGACCGGGCGGTGGAGGTCTTTGATCCCGAGAGGTTGGTCATTTTGCACGCTACATCCACCTACCCTCTTCCACCCGAGGAGGCCAATTTGCGGATGATTTCTACCCTCAAGAACCGCTATTCGGGTGTTCCGATTGGGTACTCTGGTCATGAGCGCGGTCTCCAGATATCGCTTGCTGCGGTGGCTCTTGGTGCGACCGTGGTCGAGCGCCATATCACCTTGGATCGAACTCTGTGGGGCTCAGACCACGCAGCATCTCTGGAGCCGACCGGCTTCGAGCACCTTGTTCGGGATATCCGAATCCTTTCGGCGGCCCTGGGCGACGGTGTCAAGCGAGTCTTTCCTGGTGAGCTGGCTCCGATGGCAAAGCTGCGTCGGGTGGTGGTGTGAAGGTTCTCGGAATCGCCGACTCCGATTCCTATGCCAAATGGGGGGCATCAATTCTTGATCGGATGCCGCAGGAGTGGGCTACCAGTCTCGTGGTGATTCGCACTCCGGCGCTCCCCAGCGCGCCGCAACTGCACGCTGCCCTGTCGGGAACGCGGTGGGGTGAAGAGACTGTGCCTTTAGTGGATCTCGCCGATCTTGCCGCGATGGTGGCCAGGGAGCGCCCTGATGTGGTGCTGCTCTCGGTCAGAGGCCCGGTGGTTCGGGTATTGATCAGGATGATCGTGAGCGCAAGTCCTCATCGCCCTGTGATCGTCGGCGGGCTTCCGGGTATCTCGATACCGGCCACCCTTCTGGCCTTGTACTACCGTTCCCAGCTTGATGTGTTCATCCTGCATAGCAAGCGGGAGATCGCGGCCTTTGATGAACTGGCCAGCAGGTGGGGTATTCGGCAAGACTTTGCTCTGGCCCGGTTGCCTTACCTCAACCAGCATAGCCAGTCGGGATCGCCGAGGCGCGATATCGTTTTTGCTGCTCAGGCGAAAGTTCCCCGTGACTTGCTTGACCGCGAGCGCCTTCTTTCGTGGTTGCTGGCGACTGCCCGCGAGCAGCCGATGCATCGCGTTGTACTCAAACTTAGGGGTGCTCAGGGTGAGGCGCAGACCCACGCTGAGAGGTTCCCTTACGGAGAGATTCTCGGTGGCATTGAGGATGTCCCGGCCAACCTTGTGGTCTCTACAGGTCCCATGTCTGGCCATCTTGAGCATGCGGTGGCCTTAGTAACGGTGAGTTCAACCGCTGCCCTCGAAGCGGTGGCGATGGGCGTCCCGGTACTGGCTCTCGACGACTTCGGTGTCTCGCCCTCCCTCATCAACCTCGTCTTCGAGGGCAGTGGACTCCTCGGAGACTCGCAGGCGCTGATCACCGGCGACTACCGGCATCCCGATCCGCTCTGGCTTGACAAGAACTATTTCCATCAGCCGGTCGAAGAAAACTGGATCGCCGCGATTGAGGCGGGGGTGCGCCGAAGGCAGTGTGGTCCGCTCCCGCTGCGACCACAATTTAGAGGAACCTTGGGCGGAAATCTGAGACGGATCTGGGACCGCAAGCGTGCACTGGGGCATTACGACCGCACGTCGAGTGGTTATTTTGCACTGGCGGTGGGTCTTCCGCTACTGAGAGTCGTACGCACGGCGCGCAAGCTTCGGGGCGTCCTGCGGATGAGATGGAGAGTCACAGTGGCGGCGAGTTATGTCGAAAAAACCACCACGCGCACCGAGTGACACCGGCTTCAGCGGACGGATCGGGCCCCAGTCGGCGCACTGAGCGGTGGTTGCCTCGGAGCGATTAAGCGAAGAGCAACTGCCAGCCGGTCATCACATATCCAGCGGCCCCAACCACAGGATAACCACACGCTCACCATCATCAGTGTGTTCAAGTTCCCAGACGATAATGTCTTCCTCGACTCGCCCGAGGATGACCACAGCCGTCAAGTAGCCCGGGACCTTACTAGCGCGGATTGCTCGGTTGCGGCCAGTACCGTCACGGATACTGTCAAGCGCTTTCTCATGCGCGGCGGAGCGGATCGGATCATGCTCGCGGTAGTACGCACGGTTTTCCGCAGCGGGACGGCGCAGGGTAAGTTTACGCATGCAATAACAGTACCAATGCAGCGATGTAACGTAAGCATTTTTGCAACCTTGTTACCATGCTGCTTTTGTGTCACAATAATCCTATTGACATTGCTGATTAGTGCCGCAGGAAAACAAGGAGGGCGCATTATGAGTACGATCACTCAGTTGGACGGTCGCAAGCGGTTGAATCTTGCCCCGTACTCTCCGCATGACCTATACATTGTTACCGTAGAGCCCAGTGGTCGGATCATTCTTGAACCGGCAGATGTCATCAGCAAACTCGAACGACGAGTATTAGACAACCCGAAGATCATGGCTGAGGTTGCCGCCTATCAGGCCAACCCATCCGACCTTACTGAGGAATAACAGATCTCGTTGACGGTTTCTGTGTGACAAGCCGCGCTGACAGTCATCCGGCGGATCTTGTCAGGTGCGACTGGCCTGTTTTATGAAAGTTCTCAATGAGGTTTTATTGCTCGGCGGGCCGTGAAGCATTATTAAATACATTGGTGCGGCGTGTAAAAAACTTGTCGATCTTTATACATGTCGCATTGACGTGACCATAGTCTTTCAGCATGACGTGGTGATTACGCCAGCCAAGGATCGTTGCCTACGTAGCAACAAGCGCGAGTTCTTCGAAAACCTCGGGCGGCAGCATTCATCCGCCACTGTGGTGGCTCCATTTCGCATCAACAAGATGTCCGGCAATATTTTTACAGTTCCACCCACGTGCCGATATTCCTTCCCAGTGCCGTTCGTATGTCATCTTTGTGAGAACAGCAGCGGATGAGCAGGAGGATAGTTTGAGAGAGCCAAGGGCCTTTGAGCTTACAGCTGCCGCCGCCATCTTGGTCGGCTGTATTTTCCTGATACCCATGTTTCCGAAGTGGTGGAATGGGACGAGCGCGGTGAATCCGGAGGCCCCTCCTCAGGGCTGGTTCTTCAATTCCAACACATGGCGGCATCTTTCCTGGGGGCTGCCGGTGTCGGTCCCTGCGCTGGGGACTGCGGCTATTGCCATACTGGTGTCATCGATCAGTCAGGCGACGGCCTGGGTGTTCATCGCGATCACGTGTGTTCTGGGCGCGTTGTGGTTATGCGTCGTGCTATGGCAACAGCCCCGGTTCCTGGTACCTCCACCCTGGCGATCTCCGGGCACGCGAAGGAAATAAAACGAATCGCCCACAAGCTTGAGTTAGGTTGATCGAGTTGGTGGGGCGCGTGTTCTCGATTGCGGTTCGTAAACCATGGCCGCTACGGCAGAATGCCTTTCCTGGCACTGCCTCCGGTCGGATGCTGGCACCGCCCAGCGATTTCCGCGACCACTCCCGACCGGATCCCATCCCCGGCGAAATCCTGCACGGCGGGAGTGAGTGCCCTGCGGCGGGAGTAGCGACTCCTGCCAATGGTAAGCTTCTCCCGCCAAAACCGCAGTTTCTCCCGCCGCAGCAGTCCCAGGTAACGTACCCATCACGGATAGTCGAGCCGGGTGACCGGCAGAAGCTGGGTTATCGGCTAGAAACCCAGCATTAGCTCAGAGTGGCTCCGACGGGCGTCGATCCCGTGACCTCACGATTTTCAGTCGCGCGCTCTACCAACTGAGCTACAGAGCCGTAGGAGACGTGCCCCTACTATGCAGAAAGCCCCTCCTTGCGAAGAGGCCTACTGCTGTGCGACCCTGACCGGGCTTGAACCGGCGACCTCCGCCGTGACAGGGCGGCGCGCTAACCAACTGCGCTACAGGGCCTAGCTATTGAAATATCTGTGTCTGGTGACCCCAACGGGATTCGAACCCGTGCTGCCGCCGTGAAAGGGCGGTGTCCTAGGCCACTAAACGATGGGGCCTCGAAGTCACAGAACTTCTCAGCTACCGAGGCTCAAGCATAGAGGCGCGCCCAGCAAATTCCAAACGCGCCGCAGATGTTGACTAGGCGCTAGCCTCCTCGGCATCTGGACTCTACGGGTGTATGTTCGCTTCAGTGGCGAATTTTGTCTGACAGGATCGGCGCATCTGTGCTGTGCAATCGGGCAAGTCGTTGCTAGTGTGGTAGTTGTTAATTGTGTTACCAGAGTGACTTAACACGAAAGGTGGCACGGTATATGGGGAAAAATGTTTAACACCGAAATTCGCCGGGGGGCGGGAATTATCGTGATGCGCTCATACGCGCGCCGTCTAGTCACTATTGTTGCTGCGCTGTGCATCACTGTGGCCGTGACCATCGTGCCGGGTCACCGTGCTGGTGCCACCGACTACCCGACCTGGGATGATGTGGCCGCTGCGCGCAATAACCAGGCGGCCACGGCCCTGGCCACTGAGCAGATCACTGCGCTGTTGGGGCAGCTTGAGGCTGATGCAACTCGCACCCAGGCTGAGGCAGACACCAAGGGAACACTGTGGCAGGACGCCGACAGCAAATACGTGGCGGCAACGGCGAGGGCGGCCACTCTGCAGGAGCAAGCGGACGCATCCAATGCTAAGGCAGCGGTGTCGGAGCAGCGGGCCGGCCAAATGGCAGCCCAGCTTGTTCGCAACGGTGGTGGTGACCTCACCACCACACTGCTGTTGAACGCCGGGGACGCCGATAATTTGCTCAACAACCTGGGGCTGTCGAGCAAAGTTTCTGAGCAGGCATACGCCATTTACGAACGGGCGATTCTCGACCGTAATACGGCTCAAGCCCAAACCGACACGGCTGATGTGGCTAAGCGTGAGCTCAAAGTGCTCAAAGAGGCCGCTGAGAAGGCTTTTATCGAAGCTCAGGCCGCTGCTGAAGCCGCGGCGCAGGCCGTTGCGGCTCAGACGAAGCATAAAGCTGAGCTGGAGGCGCAACTGGCGGCGCTGACCGCAGTAACCGCCGTCACCGAAGCCAGTTATCTTGCTGGCGTTCAGGAGCGTGCTGCGGCTGCCGCTGCCTCCGCGGCTGCCGCAGCCGCAGCGAGCCTTTCAGCAGGAGAGATCAGCCTCAGCGGCTGGGTTCGCCCCGCCGGCGGCTATGTGTCTTCGGTCTATGGCTACAGCGCCGGATACGGCAGCAACTTTCATAAAGGAACAGATATCGCCAGTGGCTGCGGTAACCCGATCTTCGCGGCCGCATCCGGTGTGGTGGTCTATGCGGCCCAGGGCTGGAACGGTGGTTATGGAAACATGGTCATGATTGATCATGGCAATGGGGTCACCACCCGCTATGGCCACATTAGTAACGGTGGAATTTTGGTCTCAAGCGGGCAGTCTGTTGGTGTCGGCAACCAGATTGCCAGCATCGGTAGCACTGGTAAATCGACTGGTTGCCACCTGCACTATGAGGTGCTGCTGGGTGGTGACCACACAGATCCGGTCCCGTTCATGGCCGACCAGGGAATCAGCCTAGGCTAGGCCCAGTAGCCCAAGTCCACGAGGCGGCTTGGGCTCGATGGACCTTAGTGCCTGCCCTCGGAAGCGAGTTTGGCGATACCAGCCTGCACAATCGCTTCAGCTTCGGCAGCGGTTCCCCAGCCATCTAACTTAACCCACTTGCCGGGTTCGAGATCCTTGTAGTGTTCGAAGAAATGCTCGATCTCTTTTCGGGTGAACTCCGGGATGTCGTCGAGGTCTTGGATGTGCGCCCAGCGCGGATCTTTTGCCTGCACGCAAATCACCTTGGCGTCGCTGCCGCCGTCATCCGTCATATTGAAGACTCCGACCGGGCGAACCGAGATACCAACACCGGGGAAAGTCGGTGCGTCGAGCAGAATGAGCGCGTCAACCGGATCGCCATCCAAACCCAGTGTGTTCTCAAAGTAACCGTAATCGGTGGGGTAGGCGAAGCTGGTGAACAGGTAGCGGTCGAGAAAAACCCGACCGGTTTCGTGGTCGACTTCATATTTGTTGCGACTGCCCCGGGGTATCTCGACAACGACATCGTATGCGGCCATGAAATTAGTGCTCCTCAAGAAAGTTAAGTGATGGCAATGCTGCCGATAACGTTAGCGGATGCAGCACTCACGTCCGAGACTGTCCCCCGCCATCGCCGATATTCGTCGTGCGGTGCGTGTCGCGCTGCGCGAGGTGCTGGGCGCAGCTCAGCTGCCGCCTGGTCCGCAGTCGCAGCCGCAAGAGGATGCGATCACTTGCCTTGCCGACGACGCGCCGCTGGTGTTGGTGGCACTGTCGGGCGGCCCCGATTCGCTCGCCCTCGCGGCAGCGACCCGTTTCGAAGCACGTCGCGCCGGTCTCCGCGCCGGTGCGGTGATCATCGACCATGCACTACAGAAGGATTCGGCCGATGTTGCGGCGACTGCTGCCGCCCAAGCGCACACACTGGGCCTGAAACCGGTGCTGGTTACCAGGGTTTCGGTTGGCAGCGAAGGTGGACCGGAAGCCGCAGCGCGCACAGCCCGATACGACGCTCTCGCGACCGCGGCAGCCGAGACCGGTGCCGTGGCCGTGCTGCTCGGTCACACCCTCGACGATCAGGCCGAGACGGTGCTGCTGGGCTTGGCGCGCGGCAGTGGTGCGTCGAGTTTGCAGGGCATGGCACCGTCATCAGGGCTGTACCGCAGGCCGTTGCTGGGGATCCCACGCGAGAACACGGTTCAGTTCTGCGCAGACTCCGGTCTGGTTCCGTGGCATGACCCGCATAATCGGGACACTGCTTTTACCCGCGTTCGGGTACGTCGTGCCGTGCTGCCCGTGCTGGAGGCAGAGCTGGGCCCGGGCATCCGTGAGGCCTTGGTGCGAACAGCCGAGCAACTGCGGGAAGATGCGGATGCTCTTGACCATTTCGCTGAAGAGATCGCGCACGACCTTGCCCAGCATTCTGATGCAGGAATCTCGCTGCCGGTTCAGGCCCTCGCCACCAATCCCGCTGCCCTGCGCCAGCGGCTGATTCGATTGGTGGTGAAGGCCGAGTTTCATGTTTCGCTCAGCCGCTCACAGACCTGTGAGGTTGCACGACTGGCCACACACTGGCACGGACAGGGACCTATTGACCTGCCCGGCCTTAGAGTGGAGAGGCAGTCAGGACTACTGCTATTTACTGCTCGACCATAAAGGATGCCATGGAACTCTCCGATGCTGCCCCTGACCTCGTCGAGGTTCTTTTTACCGAGCAACAGATCGACGATAAGCTCGCCGAACTGGCGCGCCGTATCGAACGTGATTATGCGGGTGAGCACCTTCTCTTGGTGGCGGTTCTCAAAGGAGCCGTTATGGTGATGGCGGATATCGCCCGCGAACTGCGCATGCACGTTGACCTCGATTTCATGGCGGTCTCTTCCTATGGTGCCGGTACTGAGTCCAGCGGGGTGGTGCGCATCCTCAAAGACCTTGATTCCGATGTGACGGGTCGTCACGTTCTCATCGTCGAAGACATTATCGATTCCGGGCTGACGCTGAGCTGGCTGCGCGCCAACCTCGAAAGCCGAGGGCCGGCCTCCGTGAACATCCTTGCCCTGCTCCGTAAACCGTCCGCTATAAAAGCTCCGGTCGAGGTAAAGTACTGTGGTTTCGATATTCCGAATGCATTTGTGGTGGGTTATGGTTTGGATTTCGCCGAAAAGTATCGCAATCTGAAGGGGATCGCGGTCTTGGCACCGCATGCTTGCCTCCAGAGCACTGTTCAGACAAGACTCGCTTAACGCCTCGGGCGAACATCCTGTTGGCTCTCAGCACGGTACCGATAGCCTTACATCAGGTTTCTTCAGCAGGAAGGTCTGGGCTTCTGCGCCCACAACATCATGGACTTCAAGCGTATTTTTCGTGGCCCCATCATCTACATTGTGCTTGCCATTGCGGCAGTCTGGATCGGGTCGACCCTCCTCATGGGTGGCGGGTTCACCGGTATTTCGACGCAGGAGGGGCTAAGTCTGCTGAAGGGCGATACGGTGACCTCGGCCAAGATTGTTGACGGTGAGCAGCGCGTCGACCTGGTTCTCTCCAAGGCCCACGATGATCACGGCACGCGCGTGCAGTTTTACTATGTTGCTCCCCGTGGTTCAGAGGTCATCAAGGCCATCACTGAGGCGGAGGTGAAATTCGACGATGAAGTCCCGCAGGCTAATTTCTTCACTAGCCTCTTGGGCATCATGTTGCCGTTTTTGATCATCGGTGCGATCTTCTATTTCCTGCTCAGCCGAATGCAGGGCGGCGGCAACAGGGTTATGCAGTTTGGTAGGTCGAAAGCCAAGCTCGTGGGCAAGGAGGCACCGCAGGTGACCTTTGCCGATGTGGCCGGTGCCGATGAGGCTATCGAAGAGCTTGAGGAGATCAAAGACTTCCTGAAAGATCCGGCGAAGTTCTTGGCGGTTGGCGCTCGAATCCCCAAGGGTGTGCTGTTGTATGGTCCTCCGGGAACCGGTAAAACTCTTCTTGCCAGGGCTACCGCGGGCGAGGCTGGAGTGCCGTTTTACACCATCTCGGGTTCCGATTTCGTTGAGATGTTCGTAGGGGTCGGCGCAAGCCGGGTTCGCGATCTTTTTGAGCAGGCCAAGCAAAATTCTCCCGCGATCATCTTTATTGACGAGATCGATGCGGTTGGGCGGCATCGTGGGGCCGGTATCGGCGGTGGAAACGACGAGCGCGAGCAGACCCTCAACCAGCTTTTGGTCGAGATGGATGGTTTCGACGTCAAGACCAATGTCATCCTGATCGCCGCCACCAACCGACCGGATGTGCTCGACCCTGCACTGCTTCGCCCCGGTCGCTTTGATCGCCAGATTGGTGTTGATGCACCCGATCTGCAGGGTCGCAAGAAGATCTTGGAGGTCCATGCCCACGGAAAGCCGATGGCTGAGGGTGTCGATCTGGAGGTTCTGGCGCGCAAGACTCCCGGTTTCACGGGTGCTGATCTGGCCAATGTGCTCAACGAGGCGGCACTGTTGACCGCTCGCAGCGACGCACAACTCATCGATAATCGTGCGCTGGATGAGGCCGTCGACCGTGTTATGGCTGGCCCGCAGCGCCGCACACGTCTGATGAATGATAAAGAGAAGCTCATTACCGCTTATCACGAGGGCGGGCATGCGCTCGCAGCGGCGAGCATGCGCAACACCGATCCCGTTACCAAAGTGACGATTTTGCCGCGCGGTCGGGCACTCGGTTACACGATGGTGTTGCCGCTGGAAGACAAGTATTCTGTCACGCGCAACGAGCTCCTCGATCAACTCACCTATGCGATGGGGGGCAGGGTCGCAGAAGAAATTGTCTTCCATGACCCCACCACCGGGGCATCCAATGACATCGAGAAGGCCACGGCCATCGCACGCAAGATGGTCACCGAATACGGCATGAGTGCAAAAGTCGGTTCCGTGAAGCTTGGCCTCACCGCTGGTGAGCCGTTCCTCGGTCGTGATATGGGGGCCAGTCGCGACTACTCAGACACCATCGCACAGGCGATTGATGACGAGGTGCGTATGCTTATCGACCAGGCTCATGACGAGGCGTGGCAGGTGCTCAATACCAACCGTGACACACTTGACGCGCTCGCGACCGAGCTGCTTGAGAAAGAGACACTCGACCATAACCAGCTTGCCGAGATTTTCGCGGGCATCGAGAAGCTCCCAGAGCGCCCGCTTTGGCTGTCGAGTCAGGCGCGACCGCTGTCGGATCGGCCGCCCGTGGCGGTTCCTCGCAAGATGCCTGTTGATTCCGAGCTTGCCACGGGCGATTCCGAGTCTGAGACCACCATCAAGCCCAAGCGTGCGCCACGCTCGCGCAAGACGCCTGGCATCGCTACCGCCTAGGTTCGGGGCATGTCCATCGACACCGCGCGTATCGAAGCGGCTGTTATCGAGATTCTTGCGGCGATCGGTGAGGATGTCGGTCGGCCCGGTTTAGCGTCGACCCCGCACCGCGTGGCTGAAGCCTACGTGCAGTTTTTCGCCGGTGTTGGTGTTGATCCGCTGGATCATCTTGTGGACAGCATTGCCAGTGATGGCCTCAGCGAGCTCGTGGTGCTGCGAGATATTGAGTTCAGGTCGATCTGCGAGCATCATCTTCTTCCCTTTCTGGGGGTCGCTCACGTCGCTTACGTTCCCGGGGAGCGCATCATCGGCCTGGGTCGACTGCCGCTCGTTGTCGCGACGCTCGCTGCCCGCCCGCAGTTGCAGGAACGTCTGAGCGAGCAGATTGCTGATGCTCTCCATCAGGGTCTCGCGGCTCAGGGCGTGCTTGTTGTGGTTGATGCGGTGCACGGCTGCGTCACCACTCATGGGCCCCGCCAGGCGCGGAGCTCCACCGTCACGATGGTTACCAGAGGTACGCTGTCCGACCCGGTGCAGCGCGCCAGTGTGCTTGCCATGTTGGGGGGAGCGCAGTGACAGTGCTACCCCAGGTCTTTGGCATTCTCAATGTGACTCCCGATTCGTTTAGCGATGGTGGCCAGTTTTCTGAACTCGCCGAGGCGATCGGTCGCGGTATTGAGCTGCGTGAGCAGGGCGCGGATGTGGTGGATGTTGGTGGTGAGTCCACCCGACCTGGCGCGGCGCGTGTCGATGTCGAGGCTGAGCAGGCGCGAGTGCTGCCCGTGATCCGCGGACTCGTTGCTGCCGGGGTTCCCGTGAGTGTGGACACCATGAACGCGGATACGGCGCTGGCAGCGGCGGCGGCGGGGGCATCCATCATTAACGATGTTTCTGGTGGTCTCGCCGACCCATTTATGCATCGTGTTGTTGCGGCGACAGGACTCGAGTACATTGCGATGCATTGGCGGGGACATAGTGCCGATATGGCATCATTGGCGAGTTACGGTGATGTCGTTACCGATGTTCGTGCCGAGCTTTCTCGGCGCTGTGATGAGATGGTCGCTGCGGGGATAGATATCGCGCGGGTGACCCTTGATCCCGGACTCGGTTTCGCGAAAACTGCCGATCATAATTGGCAGCTTCTCGCCGGCGTTAACCAGCTTCGGAGCCTGGGTTGTCGGCTGATGATCGGTGCCTCCCGCAAACGATTTTTGGGGGACCTGCTCGCGGATGATGCCACAGCAGCCGACCGAGATCTTCCGACTGCCGTGGTGACCGTGCTTGCCGCAGAGTCCGCTGTGTCGGCGATACGTGTCCACGATGTGCCCTCAACTCGGGCCGCGCTGGCCGTGTGGTCTTCGTGGCAGAAGGGGCGCAGAGCATGACTCCAGTCGACACGATCACCCTCAGCGGAGTGCGTGCTTTTGCGTTTCATGGGGTACTGCCCGCGGAACGCCGCGACGGGCAATTTTTTGTTGTCGATGTGGTTGTTCACCGTGATCTGAGTGCTGCCGCCGCATCCGATGATCTCAGTAAGACAGTGAACTATGCGGTCCTTGCCGAGCAGGTGGTAGCGGTGGTGGAGAGCGAGCCGGTAGATCTTCTTGAAACGGTAGCCGAACGTGTGGCGCAGATGGTGCTCTCGCATGATGGGGTGCAGCGCACGGTTGTGACCGTGCATAAACCGGGAGCACCGATCAGCGTGCCGTTCGCCGATGTCGCCGTGACGATCACCCGCTTCGCCCCTGATCCCCCTCCAACAACAGGGGGTGTTGAGTGACTGCGATCCATCAGCACAGGGCTCACAGTGAGCTGGATGCAGTCCTCTCGCTGGGCAGCAATCAGGGCGATCGGGAGCTGACTCTTCGCCATGCGGTGCGCGATATTGCTGCCCTGAGTGGTGTGATCGTGGTCGCGGCATCCAGCATCGTGGAGACTTCGGCGTTGACACCGGGCGGAGTGGATCCCGATGCTCCTGACTATCTCAATGCGGTGCTCACCGTTCGCACCAGCCTCGAACCCCATCAGCTGCTTGACGGGGTCAACGACATCGAGCGTCAGCACGGTCGGGTGCGTGAGGTACCGTGGGGAGACCGCACGCTTGATATCGACATCATCTCCCTGGGTGGCATAACAGTGGACACTCCTCGCCTAACTATCCCGCACCCCCGGGCGGCTGAGCGCGCTTTTGTGCTAGGCCCCTGGCGTGAGATTGACCCGGGCGCTAGCATCGTCGGCCTCGGTCGCGTAGATGAGCTGCTGGCGCGCATCCCCGAGCATCCACGGCCCTATCCCGCTGAGGCACTGCTATGACCAGGACCCGCCCCCTGACGCTTCTCCTGCTGGCCGTGCTCGGCGGTGTACTGCTGTGGTTCGTGGAGCTGGCGCTCGCTTCCTCGGGTCGAGCCGTGCTGATTCCTCCGATCACACTCGGCGTCGCCCTCCTGGGAATCGGCCTCATTGTGGTGGTTATGGCGCTGCCGGTGCGCCGGGTCTCGAAGCGGCTGGCGAATGCTCGGGTTGACCCGTTTTATGCCACCCGCGTGCTGATGCTGGCCAAGGCTTCGAGTCTCAGCGGCGCACTGCTGGGCGGTGGAGGCGTGGGTATTGTGTGTTACTTGCTGAGCCGATCAGTGCTTCCGACCTCGGGAGCGGTGATCATGTCGATCAGCACGGTAGTGGGAGCGTTGCTGCTTCTGGTGGCGGGGCTGCTAGCCGAACAGATGTGCGCTATCCCGCCGGATGACGATAAACCCGGTGGCGTAGCGGGAACTCAGGGTGCGGCCTGATGCTCAGACTTGATGGCTCCGATACCGGGTGGCGCAGGGTCTCGCCGCGCTACATTGTGGTCGAACTGGTCGGCACGCTGGTGTTCGCGCTCATCGCTGTGGCGCTCGCCTGCTTACCAGCGGTGTTCATCGGTAACACCTTTCTGTGGGCTATTCCGGCATCGCTTGCGGTGATATTCATTGTCACACTCGTGCTCATCCCACGAAGGGTGCGTTCTCTCGGCTACCAGTTGCGGGATGACGACCTGCTCTTTCGCCGCGGCCTGCTGTTCCAGAGATTCGTCGCGGTGCCGTACGGGCGCATGCAACTCATTGATATCAACCGCGGCCCGCTTGACCGGATCCTGAATCTCAGCGAGCTTCGGTTGGTGACGGCCGCCACTGCCACAGCCGTGGTGATCCCAGGAATCATGGCGACCGATGCTGAGGAGTTGAGAGACAGGCTGGTCGAGCTCGCCGAGAGTCGCAGGGTTGGACTATGAGTCACGTCACCGGGCAACGCCAGGGAAACGGCACCCGGCTTGCTGACGGGCAGTGGCACCGTCTGCACCCCGCAACACCGTTTCTGAAGGGTGGGGTTGCGTTGCTCGCGATCCTGGGCATCATCATTGTGAACCTGCGTGATCTCGTGATTAATACCGTCGTCGGGGGTCAGGCACCGGCTGACAACGTTGAGCCACTGCGCTGGATCGTCGATAACCAGCTGACGGTTCAGTTTGTGCTGCTGATCCTTCTCGGAGTGCTGCTTGCCATTGCTGGTTTCTTTGCCTCGTGGAGAATGCACACCTTCCGCATCACCGACGAGCAGGTGGAGGTGCGCAGCGGCATCCTGTTCCGCACCAACCGTCGGGGGCGACTAGATCGCATCCAGGGCATCAATGTGTCGCGGCCATTATTGGCGCGGCTCTTCGGAGCAGCAATTCTTGAGGTCACCGTCGCTGGACAGAATGCCAACGTGCAGCTTTCCTATGTTGGGTCATCCGCTGCGGATGAGCTGCGTCGCGAAATTCTCTTACTGGCTTCCGGCACTCAGTCGGTTGCTTCCGATAGCAGTGTCCGAGAAGGCACGCTGCTTGAACAACGGGTTGCGGAGCTGTTGGCTCCTGAGCTCAGCCCGCTTGCTGTGCCGCCCGAGTTCGTGGTGCGGATACCGCTTCCCCGGCTTATCGGCTCGCTCCTACTGCGAGACCTCAGTGTGGTGCTGATCGTTGGAGTTATTACCCTTATCGCGGTCAGCGTGACTACGCGGGATCCACAATTTCTGTTTTTTGTGGCCCCGGCGATCATCGGCATCGGCGGTTACTATTTTTCGGCCCTGGTTCGCTCATTGCGGTACAGTGTCGCCTCCACCCCTGATGGCATCAGGATCGGCTCTGGAATGCTGTCCACCAGCAACGAAACCCTGCCGCCGGGGCGCATCCATGCTGTTCGAGTCAGTCAACCTCTACTGTGGCGTCTGACCGGGTGGTGGCAGATCACCATCAATCGAGCGTCACATTCCTCGGAGGCTGGGTCTGCCGGTCAGACCAAAACCACTATTCTTCCGGTAGGTAACATGGTCGATACTCAGCGGGTTCTGAGACTTGTGCTGCCAGGGATCGAGGACCCCGCGGCCATCGCGCTACTGGATCGTGGTGTCCGTTCGGGGGGTGGTGATGACGGCTTCACCAATTCGCCTGGCCGGGCCTGGGTCATCCGTTGGTTTTCCTGGAGGCGTAACGGTTTTGCCATTGTGCCGAGCGCTGTGCTGTTTCGCACTGGGGCGATTTGGCGTGAACTGGTGGTGGTCCCGCAGGCGCGCTTGCAGAGCCTGGGTCTGCAGCAGGGTCCACTGTTGCGGCGGTTGCGGCTCGCCTCGCTTGCGTTGCACACCGTCGCTGGCCCGGTGCTTGCGCGTCTTGGTGCTCTCGACGAGCTGCAGGCGGTGCGTGCCTTCGAGGAGATTGCGGCATCGGCGGTCAATTCCGCGAGGGTTGATACGAGTCACCACTGGCGCGTTCCTGCGCAGGCGTCCCCTGCTGACCCCGCCGCGTCATCCGCTCGCTCCGAGGGTGAGTCACCGTAATGGCGATACCGTCTGGTCGTCTTGGGGTAGGTATCATCGGTGCCGGGAGGGTCGGCCCGGTGATCGGGGCTGCGCTCGCCGGGGCAGGGCACGCGATAACCGGTATCGCGGCAATTTCAGAGGAGAACCGGGATCGCGCCAGGGCAATGCTGCCGAATGTCTCTATTCTCGAGATTCCCCTGTTGGTGGAGCGTAGCGAGCTGGTGGTTCTAGCCATCCCTGAAACTGAGATTGCCTCGCTCGTTGCTGGGCTTGCTGCCACAGGATCGTGGCAGCCGGGGCAGCTTGTGATGCATACGGCTCCT
>JBOFDJ010000060.1:0-4823 GCA_051646885.1 Rhodoglobus sp. | reverse complement strand
CTCGTTGCGCTGCGATTGTCCGAAACGTTTCATGCGCTGCGATCCACATGGTGCAGCGAGCGGAGAGAGCGTTCCAGATGAAACTGGGTGTACGCGGCAACCACACCGCTGGCCTGGCTTCGAGAGCGGTCGTCAGCAGTCTCGGCGGCATCCCAACGACCCTCAATCAGAGCGCCCAACAGCAGCAGCGTATCGGTATCGAGACGAGGTGAACCGGGGGGCGCAACGTGGTCGGCAACCACACCGCCGAGCTGGGGAACGAAAATGCTGTGCGGCCCCGCTGCCCCCGTAACAGCGCAATCGCTGAAGCTAGGTGCCCAGCCTGCGATGGAGAGCGAGCGCAGCAGGTAAGAATCGAGCGTCAGACTCGGGTGGTGCTCTCGTCGCGAAAGCGAACGCAAAGCGCCCACTAACAGCAGATACTGCTGAAGGCTCCCGTCGTCATCCGTGATTTTATCGGCGGTTTCGATCATCGCGCTGCCTGCCGTATAACTCGCATAATCGTCGGCGATATCGGCCCCATACGAGCCCAAAGACTCAACCTGCTGAATAATGTCAATGCTTCGACCGAGGTAACACTGCACATCAGCAACCATCATGGGTTCGAGACGCGCGCCGAACTTCGAGGCGGTACGCCGCACACCCTTGGCAACGGCGCGAATCTTGCCGTGCTGTCGCGACAACATCGTGATGATGCGATCAGCCTCACCCAGCTTATGAGTGCGCAGTACAACTGCTTCATCACGATACGTTGGCACCCCCCAATTATCCTCTCCTCCACCGTCGATAGCGGGAGGCGGAACCGACAGAATAAGACGGTGACCGCAGTCTTTCTCATTCCTCAGTGGGCAGACCTGCTTGCCATCGGTATCGGTGCCACGCAGGGTGCCCTTTTTGCCGCGCAGTTCCGTGACCGGCGGCTCGACCTCATTGGGGTGGCCATCATTGGGATTGCGACCGGGTTCGGCGGTGGAATACTGCGGGATGTGCTCCTCTCGGAAATTCCGGCAGCACTTCGTGGAAACTGGTACCTGGTCATTGCTACCGCGGCCGCGCTTACTGGGATGCTGCTGGAACGAGTGATCACGCAGCTTGGAATCCTGGTGACTGTCCTCGACGCACTCACGATTGGCCTGTTCGGAGCCATCGGGACGACAAAGGCACTCTCGCTCGGGCTTCCCGACATTCCCGCCATTTTTGTCGGAGTTTTATCAGCTGTCGGTGGCTCAATTCTGCGTGACCTGCTGCTGAACCGCCCCATCGCCCTGATGCATGTTAGTTCGCTCTATGCGCTGGCAGCTATCGCAGGCAGCGGAACGCTGACTATCATGCTGCGTTTAGGAGCTGAGGTTTTTCTCGCCGCCAGCTGCTGCGTGGCGCTGACTTTCAGCATCCGAGTCCTTGCCGTGCTCTTCAACTGGACCCTACCCGAGCAGCGTGCCATCGCGAAACTGCCCCGAATCCGCCGCCGTTGACGAGCCCCGCGAACAAAGAGACTGCCCGCGAGCTGTTTAGATCGAGACGAGGTCGTGTTCCGCAGTTTCGTTGCGCATGGCGCGATTGACCGCCGAGACAACAGCTTTGAGGGATGCTGTGGAAATATCCGCATCAATACCCACTCCCCACAGGCGCTTATCGTTGACTTTCAGCTCGATGTAGGACGCGGCCAGAGCATCCCCGCCTGCCGACATCGCGTGCTCAACATAATCGTAAAGCTTAAGCTCAACACCCTGCTGCGCCATGATTTCGAGGAAAGCGGCAATCGGCCCGGTGCCCGTGCCCGTGATGGACACCGCTTCGTCACCAACTCGCAACACAACCTCGAGACGCGTCGTGCCGGAAAGATCACTCGCGGTGGCGGTGGACTTCAGTTCGAATCGACCCCATTTATTACCGGCATCATGCGCAGGAAGATACTCATCGTGGAAGATGTCCCAAATCTGATTGCTCGTGACCTCGCCGCCCTCAGCATCGGTTTTAGCCTGGACGACACCGCTGAACTCAATCTGTAGCTTGCGCGGCAGATCGAGGGAGTGATCGGCTTTGAGTAAATAGGCCACACCACCCTTGCCGCTCTGCGAGTTGACCCGAACAACGGCCTCATAGCCGCGCCCCAGATCTTTCGGATCAACCGGAAGGTATGGCACTGCCCATACCAAGTCATCGACCGAGACTCCTTGCTCCGTTGCCGCGATCTCCATCGCCTCGAACCCTTTTTTGATGGCATCTTGATGCGAACCGCTGAAGGCGGTGTACACCAAGTCGCCAGCCCATGGGCTGCGCTCAGGAACCGGCAACTGATTGCAGTATTCGGCAGTGCGCTTAACCTCATCAAGGTCACTAAAGTCGATCTGTGGGTCAATTCCTTGCGTAAACAGGTTGATTCCGAGAGCGACCAGATCGACATTGCCCGTGCGCTCACCGTTGCCGAAGAGGCAGCCTTCGATGCGATCAGCTCCCGCCAAGTACCCGAGCTCCGCCGCCGCCACCGCAGTACCGCGATCATTGTGCGGGTGCAGCGAGATGATAACATTCTCGCGGTGATTGAGGTGCCGTGACATCCATTCAATAGAGTCGGCGTACACATTCGGGGTGGTCATCTCGACGGTTGCCGGCAGATTGATGATCACATTGCGCTCGGGGGTGGGCTGAAAAACTTCGAGCACCTGATTGCAGACATCGACCGCAAATTCGAGCTCGGTCCCGGTGTAGCTCTCGGGTGAGTACTCGTAAAAGATTTCTGTGTCGCCAGTGACGCTCTCCGCCGCCTTACACAACCGCGCTCCGGTGAGCGCAATATCGATGATGCCCTGTTTATCGGTGCGAAACACCACATCGCGCTGTAGCACGCTTGTTGAGTTGTAGAGGTGCACGATGGCCTGCTTCGCCCCCACGAGCGACTCATAGGTGCGGTTAATGAGCTCGCCCCGCGCCTGAGTCAGAACCTGAATACGAACGTCATCGGGGATGAGGTTCTCGGTAATAAGCGATCTGACAAAATCAAAATCGGTCTGACTGGCTGAGGGAAACCCGACCTCAATCTCTTTGTAGCCCATCGCGACCAACAGGTCGAACATGATGCGCTTTCGTTCCGGGCTCATCGGATCGATCAACGCCTGGTTACCATCCCTGAGGTCCACCGCGCACCAGCGTGGCGCAGTGGTGATGCGTTTAGCAGGCCAGGTACGGTCGGGCAAATCAACAGTGAAGCCCTCGTGGTAGGGACGATATTTGTGGATCGGCATGGCCGAAGCCGACTGTGTGTTCTTCATGGTCTCGTGTCTCTCGCTCGATTGGAATCAGCCAACGACGCTGACGCAGCGCCTAACTCCGCGACGAGTAGGGCCTGAGGTTAGGACTCGTCACGGCAGCTAAGAAGGAGCAGAACCGATAACACCACTTCAGGGTAACACCGGGACAGCCCATCGCCGCCACCATAGTGACTGTGATGCCATGCGGGACACCATGATTCTGGTTACGTGAGGCCGCTTTCGTAAGCAAAGACCACCAGCTGCACCCGATCCCGGAGCCCCAGCTTGCCGAGAATGCGACTGATATGGGTCTTAACGGTTGCCTCACTGAGAAACTCAGATTTCGCAATTTCAGCGTTACTCAGCCCCCGAGCAGCAAGTAAAAATATCTCTTTTTCCCTTACCGTGAGCGATTCGAACTCGGTCGGAACCGGCAGCGATGAGGTACCGAAATGCTCGAAGAGCTCCCTGGTAGCGGATGCCGCGATCACCGAGCTCCCCGAATACACGACCCTGATCGCCGCGAGCAGAAACTCGGGGTCGGCGGCCTTGAGCACGAATCCGCTCGCGCCCGCCCTGATCGCTCGCGCGGCGGCCTCGTCAAGATCGAAGGTCGTCAGCACAATAACCCGTGGCGTCTTCGCCGAACCCGCATCCGCATCCGCATCGATGATGACCCGCGTCGCCTCGATGCCATCCATCACCGGCATCCTGATATCCATCAGGATGACATCAGGTCGCGCCGATGCTGCCATCGCAATGGCTTCGCGCCCGTCGCCAGCCTCTCCCACGAATCTGAGGTCAGGCTGTGATGAAATCAGCATTCTGATTCCGGCTCGAAAGAGCACCTGATCGTCGACCAGGGCAACGCGGATGGTGCTCATACCGACACCGGCAGCGGAATACCCGCCCTCACGGTAAAGGAATCACCCTCGGGGCCAGCAGAGAATGTTCCGCCTACCAGCAGCGCCCGCTCTCGCATCCCGGCGAGGCCGTGGCCTGCTGCGGGTTGCTGCTTCGTTGTCGAGAGCTGATTCGTTATCGTGATGGCGGCAGCCTGTGCCGACCAGTCGATGACCATCACGACCTCGTGCTCACGACTCCCGTGGCGGAGCGCATTGGTCAGTGCCTCTTGCGCGATGCGAAACAGTGCGAATTGCTGGCCCGCGGGTAGTTTCAGCGGATCCCCGTGCTGTTCGACAACAACCATCAGCCCTGCCGCCCTCAGTTGTTCGACCAGGCGGTCAAGATCGACCAAGTCGAGTTGAGGGCCGATCTCCTGGCTGTGTCTGAGCTGGTTGAGGAGCAGCCGTACATCGGCAAGAGCCTCGCGCGCGGTTGACGCAATAGTGGTCAATGCATCGTCAATAGCCTCTGGCGCAGAGTCGTGAGCATAGCGTGCGCCATCCGCCTGAGCGATGACGACCGCGAGGCTGTGGGCCACAACATCGTGCATATCCCGGGCAATACGGTTGCGCTCCTGCTCCACCACGACCGTGCGCTCGGCGGCGAGCTGTGCCCTGCGACTGTCGCGGGCGGTGGTCCACATCTTGACGAGAAACCCGAGGCCCC
>JBOFDJ010000059.1:0-5229 GCA_051646885.1 Rhodoglobus sp. | reverse complement strand
CCCCCGCCACCGGCGCTCTTCTCCCGCCACCGGGAGGGAGAAGAGCGCGCCCACGAGACACGATCAGCTACGATCACAACCTCGGTAGTTGGCGCTGCGGGTGCCTCAGTCGATGGGCTAATCGCAAGGGGAAACATGCACTACGGGGGTTGTCTGCAAAAGCAACGGTGCGAATCAGTAGGGCCGCCTCAACGGGACTTTTCGTACTGGTGTCGATGGAAACGTCGCAGCGTGACAGCTTTGTTGTGGCAGCCCACACGTCGAGTCGTTCCGCTAAGTCTGTTGAGCCACGATCACTGAGACGTTGTTGAGCGATGGGACGAGGGCACCACAGGTCTATCACGCTCCACCGCACCGCAGGGTTCGCTTCGATGACGGCGTCAACGCCCTCGGATTGGCCAAGATGAACGACCGGTACGGTGTGTGTGAGAGCGTGGTCAAGCCCCGCTTTATCGACCACGTAAGTCGCGTCGTATCGTGAGTTTTCCCACACTATGCTGTCGCTAGTGCGGAGCATCAACAGGTCATCATGGCCGACCATTCGATATCCTTCAGTCTTACCCGGCCCTATTTTGACCTGGGCAAACATCTGAAAACTCGGGTCGAGGCTAGTGAGCGCAGCGGTAATCGCCTTCCTACCTAAGCCGGGGTCGTACAAGGTGACGCCGGAGCTCACCTATGCACCAACCGCGTCAAGAGCTGTTCGGCTTGTGATTGTAGCGGCTCGCTATTGGCTGAGTTGCGAATAATGATGTGGGGCCCTGCTGGTTCAAAGTCGAGGTCTAGCCCGTCGACGTATGTCGACCAGGTAGCGAGCTTTACCGTATCTCTCGCTGCCCCGCGGTGGCGCAGGTAGGTGAGCATAGTTGCCGAATCACAGCGAACCCATACCAGTGTCGTATCGGCCCCCATGCTGGTAAAACGCGCTGACGTGCGGGCTACCCATGCCTCATTGCTGAACTCGCGGATGAAGGGAGCAGTCACGATCATGCTCACACCGCAGCTGACGTTTTCCTCAGCAGCTGCCATCAACGCTTCGTACTGACGAGGTCGAACTAGTTCTGTGTACGATTCGGATTCTCGATCATGGGGTGACAAGCCCATCGCTTCCATAGCAAGCTCTGTCACTGGGCTTGTCATCGTGTGCTTGACGAGGATGGGCCAGCCGGCACGCCGCGCGATGATGCGACCCAGTTCAGTTTTGCCGCTTCCGGCGTAACCGCCGATCAACACGACATGCGGGCGAATTCCGCCCAGGTCAACAACGCCGGGTTCGTCTGGGTTGCGTATTATTCGCATGGATCGGGACTTGCTCACCACGACGCCCTCGGCGGTCAATGCTTTCATGGCCTCGTTGATGGTCCAGATGCTCACACCCCATGTTTGTGCGAGCTCCCTGGTTGACGGCAATGCTTGGCCATCGCGAAGTGTTCGCGCCGCAACAGCTGTTCTGATGTGGCGAACAATCTGCTCCGGCAGCGGCCCTGAATGGTCGAGCTGATGCGGCGGGTTCATCGAAGGCCCTCCTAGGTATCGACGGGTGTTGCCTCAGCGACCACACGCTTGCCTATTGATATTCCCAGCCCAGAGTCATTTTAGCGAGTTTGTAAAATCAGTTGTATTGTCATCATATCAGTTGATATGGTGACAGAGTTCCGTCAGCATTCCACCTAGCCGAAAGTGCGAACGGATGAACCATGTCACCTCGTACCGCTGAAGCGAGTATTCGCTCAGTGCGGTCACGTCGTGGATCCCGATGGTGAAGTCAGATCGGCCCGTGTCGGCGCGAACCTGTATTCGCCGACACGGGCCGATTCCACCTCAGCGTGACTGTCACCGCGGTGGCCGCAGGAAGGTCTCATGCAGAACCGAAGCAAACGGCTTGGCTTTGTTGGTGTAGGCGAGCAAGGGTGGAACACCCTTCTCCCTGCACTCGGGTTACTGCCGGAGGCTGACCTTGTTGCGGTGTGTGACCCGAACCGGCAAAGACGCGAGCTCGCCGCCACCACATATGGCGCGACAGCGCACAGCAAACGCGCGCGCCATTCTCGCCAGGGTGCAGGAGAAGGGCTCACGCTTCATGGAATGGCCCATCTTTGGTGGGAGTCGGCCCAACTACTAGTCGCTTGTCCTCCGCGCCCGGTCCGTTGATGTTGATATGCGCGAACTTGGCCGCCGACTAACTGCTAAGGGGGTGATTTCTGACCTGCATCGCTTCGGTGGCTCTATGCTCTATGACTTGCCTGCTTTCGCCCAGTATCGGCGCCATGACTGCCCAAACGCAGAGGCAACGTTCGCGTCTATTGTCACCGTGCCCACCCACGAGGGGCTCAGCGCCGGCGAGATAAACCACATCGTACATTGTCTCTCTTCAGAGATCACGGACCAGGAGAATTAGATGACACTCATCAGTGAGACCAAGGGCATGATTAAGCAGTTCACGGTGAGCGGCTATGTCTTAGACAAAGCTCGGCAGCACATTCTCCTGGTCTCGCATAAGAAGCTGGGGAAATGGCTTCCGCCCGGTGGGCACGTTGACGAGAATGAGACTCCGCAGGCCGCTGTGGTCCGCGAGGTCTTCGAGGAAACTGGCATCGTGGCAAGACTTTTGCCCCGGCTCGGTGTGAACCTCGAACTGGAGGGAATCGCGGACGAGCAGCTCGACACGCCTGTTTCCATGAGCTATCAGCTCATCCCGGCAAGACCTCACGAACCCGCCCACATCCACATGGACATGGCGTTTGTGCTGGTCGAGGAGGCCGCACAAGTCGCGATTGACCCCGATCTTCGCGAGGTCAATGCAGCCGGATGGTTCACGCTCGTCGACATCGAGCGCCTTGACGCATTTCCCTCAGTTAAGGCCCACGCGCGAGCCCTGCTCGACGACTCGCGACTCGATCTCGGTTAGATTTTCATAATTCCTGCAGCTCGCTGATGTTGTTCATCGGAAAACCGGCATTCCTGGCAGAGAGTCTTACAGAACTGCAGGAGTCGTGAGCACAGCACCGGGCCTATCGAAGCGACCACTTACTAGACTTTCCTGTGGCTGTTGTTTAATGCCGCACCAGAAAGGATCGCGTGGGCTACACGGGAATGAGCAGCGATGAAATTCGGCGCGAGTTGTCTCATAGGCTCCGCCTTGTTCTGGATGCTCGTCTCGAGTCGAGAGACAGCGACCTCACCTATCAGGAGGTCTCTCAGGCCCTCGCAAAGCGTGGTGTATCGCTAAGCCAGGCTCGTTGGTCGTATATGGTCAACGGCACCGGGAGAACTGTGACAGACACTGGTTTGCTGATTGCGTTGTCGCGGTTCTTTGAGATCGACCCCTCCTTTTTGCTTGGCGAAGCTGGTGAAATCCCCGCCACAATTCAAGCGGAGCTTCATCTGATATTGGCCCTGCGAGGGAAGCGGGTCATAGACTTCGCCGCACGTGAGCTTGGCTGGCTCTCGCCAGAGAAGGTGCAACTCATTGCCGACATCATCAACGAAGACGAACCCGACGACATTCTGTAGTGCATTGCAGTTCAGTAATAAATATTTGGGAGCCGATGTGACACCGACACTTCAGCCGGCTGATAAGGCGAAGGAGGCATTTGAGTCTCTCAGCATTCCGTCACCGTGCACTTTGGCTTCGTTAGTCACACTCGTCGAGAGCATGCGCGATACACGAGTCACTATCCGCGCCAGCCGCCACCTGGTCGGATCAGGAGTTTGTGGGCTGTGGTATCGAGACCAAGAGGGGAACGACATTATTCGATACGCGATAACAACTTCCGCAATCTATCGAGAGCAAATAATTCTTCATGAGCTCGCACACATGATTTTGCGTCATGAGGGTCTTACCGATCCCAGTCGGTATATGGATGATTTCTTCCGCACTGTGCCCCCGAGCTATCGCCACCGAGTCATGCTTCGGACCCAGTTCCGCGATGAGGCTGAGCAAGCAGCCGAGATTCTGGCCGATCTACTAGCTGCCGCAATTCGTAGCCCGGTAGCCGAGCCGCTCTCGTTCGAGAAGTTCTTCGGATGACAGAAGTTATCATTGCTGCCGTCCTGTGGGGACTTGTCATCTCCATGGCTATTTCATGGCACCGCGGTAAATCGGTTGTGACTCTCGGAGCGACAGTCCTCTGCGCATCCTCGCTGACGCTTAACATCTCTCCGTTGTACCAAGCGGTCGACAGGGAGGTGGGTGGTCGTAATCTCACTGACCTCATTGCCAATCTCATGCTCCTTGTTTCCCTGTATTTACTGTGTCGAGCTGTTGTATTAGCCGTGAGGTCGAGCCCAACACATGGATCGGTTTTACTTCCTGAGTTGCTGCTTCTCGTGGTCGTTCTTCTTGCTGTTACGGTGGCCTTTTTCTTTATCGAGGCTCCGGAGTCGTCGACGCGCTTTATGGCCGACTACGGTGCGCAGCCTGCTGCCGCGATCTATTCATCCATACAGTTCATCTACATAGGCAATGTCATGGCCCGTGCTGGTTTCGCCTGTTTTGTGCACCGGTCCATTATGAGAACGAAGGTTTTTTCACTCGGCTTCACTGTGGTGGGCATCGGATGTGTGCTGTCAATTCTTGTGGTCATCGATGTTCTCGCGATGAATATCTCTCATCTGCTCGGTGCCCGATTCATACTGAGTGTTCTCTCGTCGATCTATCCGCTTGTGTACCTCGCCGCGATTGTGTTCTTGTGTGTCGGTCTCGCAATTCCTCCCATCGGGCGGTGGCGATCACGGGTGAAAAATCGGGTTGAACGTCAACTTTTGCTCCGCGAGGCTTTGCTGATCTGGGAGAGGATGATGGGCGGAACAGAATCAGAAGTCCTCAGCCAGTTGGTGGTTGGCAATAATCTCGAGGATCCCGATGCGCGCTTGCATCGTATTTCGGTTGAAATTCGGGATATTGCTCAGACGCGGTCGGTCGCGAGCGCGTTGACAGCGGCGGATGAGGAGCTTCTTGTGCGACTAGAAACCTACCTGCGACCTCTGGGGCGGCGCGGGCATGCTATCGCAGCGGGCGGTCCTTGATGATGATCTGGTTGATGATCGCGGTGTCATTATTCGGAGTAGCTTTTTCGGCTGTTATAGTCGGGTCCGCAGTGGTGGCTTCTGCGGTCGTACGGCCGTATCGTCGCAAAGAGGACGTGCGGATTAGGCTTCTGGCCTCTGGAAATCCGTTGCAGATTGAGCTTCGCAACCGCAGACCGCTGACTGCTCCGGGGAGGTACA
>JBOFDJ010000058.1:0-4044 GCA_051646885.1 Rhodoglobus sp. | reverse complement strand
GCTGCTGCGGGTTGAGGCCGGCCAGCAGCGCGTCGTCGAGCTGTGCAGCGGCGAGGCTGCCGGACGGTGGCAACTGCGCGGAAAAGTCAGGAACGTAGGTCATCGCCCCTTGAGTCTAAGCGGCACCACGACAGGGATGCAGCGCAGCTCAGAGGGCAGCGAGCGCGAGATCGGGTTGATCGGTGAAGACGCCATCCACCCCGGTGCCCATGATGAGTGCGAATTCTTCACGCCAGCACCCATATGCCGCCGCCGAGCTGCCCTGCCAGAAATTTTTCGCCAGAAAACGGTTCTCAGCGCGCAGCGTCCACGTATATATCTGCAGGCCGATATCGTGAGCCCGAGTGACGAGCTCGGTCGTCCCGGTGACGTTGCCCGTGGCATCCATCTCCAGAAGCAATGTTTTAGCAACGCCCACGCCATCAACTTCGGTTGAGAGCCTTCCCAGCCCCGCCGGACTGAGGTGCTCAGCATAACTCCGGGCCGCAGCCCCAGACTGGGCCACCAGATCTGCCGGAGCTCCAGATTCTTTGGCCAGAAATACCGAGCGACCAGGGACACCTCGAACCCGAAGCTGCCCGAGAACGGTCTGCTCGAAGCTCTCAGTGATCAGGTTGTCTGCCCTGGCCCAGCCCGCGACTTCGGCGGCGAACAGCTCATCAAGAGGTAGGCCGATTGAGGCAAAGTAGCTGGCATGTTTGAGTTCGGCAACCATAATGCGCGGATGACCCTGGTCATCGCTAAACCCAATAATCTCGATGAGCTCGGCCAAGCGCAGGATCGGATACCGGCCGTCGAAGCTGGCGCTGTGCCGACGGATGCTCGGCAGCCGCTCACGGGCCCGCAGCACGCCGAGCTCCGCCGCCGTGAAATCCTCGGTGAACCACCCGGTGCGCACCACACCGTCGATGAGCTTTGTCGTGCGCCGGTCTGCGAACTGTGGATGCTCCGCCACATCCGTCGTCCCAGACATCTCGTTCTCATGCCGCACCACAAGAACGCCGTCGCGGGTGGCCACAATATCAGGCTCCACCGCGTCGGCACCGAGCGTGAAGGCGAGCTCGTAGGCCGCACGGGTGTGTTCGGGTCGATACCCGCTGGCCCCACGGTGCCCGATGATGAGTGGGCGACCCAGAGTGTTCACCCTCCCAGCGTAAGCCGCAGAGTGCCCATGTCGTCGAGCCTCCTGAAACCCGTTGCCCGCAAATCGTCCCTCTCGCTGGGCGTGAAGCTCTGCAAATACTCAGCCACCGCCCGATCTTTATCCCCTAAAATAGTGTCAATTGATGGCCGAAAGGCCGAAGGAGACGACCACATTATGGCCCTGTCCAACCCCGCATTCAGTGCAAAGTCATTCACCGGCCCTGCTCTGGCCGCCGGTAAAGCAAGCAACCAAGTTCAGCCCGGGATGACCGCGCAGCAGCTTGAAGAGCTCTATGGTCGCCCTGCCGCCACAGCATCCGACACTGACCGAATGACCTACGAAAACACGATTTTCAAGACGGTGATAACGCTTGGGTTCGTGCTCCTTGGTGGTGTGGTCGGCTACATGATCCCGATTCTCTCTCTGCCGTTCGCCCTCGTTGGGTTCGTGCTCGCGCTGGTCAATATCTTCAAAAAACAGCCGTCGCCTGGGCTCGTTATCGCCTACGCGGTCGCCGAGGGAATCTTCGTGGGTGGCCTCTCAAAAATCGTTGAGCTCAATGCTCCCGGCATTATCTTCCAGGCGCTCATCGGAACCGGTGTGGTGTTCGGCGTTACCCTTGCGCTGTTTGCTAGCGGTAAGGTGCGCGAATCCAAAAAAGCCACCAAGATCTTTATGATCGCCGGGATCTCTTACGCACTGTTTTCCGTAGTGAACCTCGTGATACAGCTCACCGGGGTCACCAACAACGCCTGGGGCATTAACGGGATGAACATCCCCGGAACCGAGATCCCGTTCGGCTTGATCATCGGTCCACTCGCGATCCTCATGGGTGCCTACTCACTGGTGCTGGATTTCACCGCCATCAAGGCGGGTGTCGAGGGTGGCGCTCCGAACCGTTGGGGTTGGAAGGCTGCGTTCGGCATCACGCTGACGGTCGTGTGGCTGTATGTCGAAATCCTGCGCCTCCTCGCTATTCTGCGTGGTAGTAACTAGCCGACGTCACCAGGATGGCCACTCCTCGGGGGTGGCCATCCTGCGTTAACGGCCCGTGCGCCGCTCGCCAGACGTCACAGCGACGTTGCCCCTGGGTGCGGACGCTCTGCATCCGAAACCCAGTGCGCATCCGGTGCAGCGGGAGAAACCTCCCTGTGGCGGGAGTAGCGACTCCCGCCACAGGGGTGCAACTCCCGCCAGAACGGGAATAACTCACGCCAGAGCACGAATGGCTCTCGCTGAACGCAGATAGCTCCCGCCGCACGGGAATTACTCCCGCCGCACGCCGACTATTCCCACTCGATAGTGCCGGGGGGTTTCGAGGTGACATCAAGCACCACACGGTTGACACCCGGCACCTCGTTGGTGATGCGGTTGGAGATCTGGGCGAGCACATCGTAAGGCAGGCGGCTCCAGTCCGCGGTCATCGCATCCTCGGATGACACGGGTCGCAGCACAATCGGATGACCATAAGTGCGCCCATCGCCCTGCACCCCTACCGACCTCACCTCGGCGAGTAGCACGACCGGACACTGCCAAATCGAGTGATCGAGGCCAGCAGCACTGAGCTCGTGACGAACAATCGCATCCGCAGCACGCAGCAGCTCCAAGCGCTCGCGGTTTACCTCACCCACGATGCGAATCCCGAGGCCGGGCCCCGGAAAGGGCTGACGCGCGACAATCACCTCGGGCAGCCCCAGCTCGCGCCCAATGGCTCGCACCTCGTCTTTGAACAGGGTACGTAGCGGTTCAACCAGGGTGAACTGGAGGTCGTCAGGCAGACCGCCCACATTGTGATGGCTCTTGATATTGGCGGTGCCGGTGCCGCCGCCCGATTCAACAACGTCGGGATACAGCGTGCCCTGCACCAGGAAGTCGATGCTGGAACCATCACCCGAAGCCTCGCGTACCAGCTCTGCGGCGGCTTTTTCGAAGCAGCGGATAAATTCCCGCCCGATGATTTTGCGCTTGGTTTCGGGATCGGTTACCCCGGCAAGCGCGGTGAGGAACTGGTCGACGGCATCCACCGTGACGAGACGGACGCCGGTAGAAGCAACGTAGTCTTCCTCAACCTGGCGACGTTCATCCTGCCGCAATAGACCGTGATCAACAAAAATGCAGACCAGCTGCTCGCCCACCGCCCGCTGCACGATGGCGGCAGCAACAGCCGAGTCGACACCGCCAGAGAGGCCGCAGATCACCCGCGCAGCTCCCACCTGCTCACGAATGCGCGCCACCTGCTCGTCGATAACGTTTGCGCTGGTCCACTCGGCGGGAATGCCGGCTGCGGTGTGCAAAAAATTCTCCAACACCCCCTGGCCAAACTCCGAATGCTTAACCTCAGGATGCCACTGCACCCCATACAGGCGACGCTCGTCACTGGCGAAGGCGGCCACCGGTGTCGAGGTGCTGGAGGCGAGCACCGTGAATCCTTCCGGTGCCGCCGAGACCGAATCCCCATGACTCATCCAGGTGGTCTGCGTGCGTGGTTGCTCGCCGAGCAGGGCGCTGAAGCCCGGTGCGAGTGTGATCTCGGTGGCACCGTACTCGCGCAGCCCGGTGTTGGCGACATCACCCCCGAGCTGCTGGGCCATCACCTGAAAGCCGTAACAGATACCGAGCACAGGAATACCCAAATCGAGGATACCGGGATCCAGGCTCGGGGATCCGGTCTCATACACGCTCGACGGCCCCCCGCTGAGCACGATAGCGAGCGGATTTTTGGCGGCAAGCTCAGCAGCCGTAATCGTATGTGGAACGATCTCGCTGTACACACGGGACTCACGCACGCGGCGAGCGATGAGCTGAGCGTACTGTGCACCAAAATCGACCACGAGGACGGGGCGGGCTTCGGTTGTTGGCGCGGCGGGCGCGGCGGGCGCGGCGGGCGCGGCGGGCTGAAT
>JBOFDJ010000057.1:0-1651 GCA_051646885.1 Rhodoglobus sp. | reverse complement strand
CCTAGCCCAAGCCCTGCTCATGCTTCTTGAGCGCGCCAAACTTGTGGTGGAACCGGCGGGAGCGGCAGCGGTGGCAGCCATCATTGCGGGCGAGGTGGCCTCCAGCGGTACGACGGTCGCGATCCTGAGCGGGGGCAATATCGACCCGCTCATGATGGAGCGAGTGATCAGCCATGGGCTGGCGGCATCCGAGCGCTATCTGCGGTTGCGTATCCCGTTACCTGATCGTCCAGGGCAGCTCGCTCGTACCGCCGCCATCGTCGCCGAGGCCAATGCGAACGTCGTTGAGGTGCTCCACACCCGGCACAGCGACGGGATGCAGATCAGTCAGGTTGAACTTGAGCTGCACATTGAGACTCGCGGTTCTGAGCACGCTGTCGAGGTGCTGGCCCGGCTGCGGGATGAGGGCTACGAGCCGCGCATCGACTTCTAGTCGACACCTACATCGCGTACACCGCGTGAAGGGCGGATGCCGGGGCTACGGCAGGTAGGTCTCCACTGTGCGGATCACCACAGTGATGGTTTTGCCATTGGGAGCAGTGTAGCTCGTCTCTTCGCCCACCTTCATCCCAATAATCGCGATGCCCAGCGGGCTGCCCTCGCTGTAGACGTCCAGATCGCTGTCGCCGACGATCTCACGACTGCCGATCAAGAAGGTCGATTCTTCGCCCATGATCGTGGCGGTGATGACGGTACCCGGTTCGACGACCCCGGTGGAGGCGGGTGCTTCGCCGACGGTCGCGTGACGCAGTAGCTCGGTGAGAACCCGGATCCGTGCCTCGATCTTGCCCTGCTCTTCTTTCGCGGCGTGGTAGCCGCCGTTCTCTTTCAGGTCGCCTTCTTCGCGCGCCGCTTCGATTTTCTTCGCGATATCACGTCGACCTTCGCCGGAGAGCTGCTCAAGTTCTGCTGTGCGCCGATCAAAAGCTTCTTGGGTTAGCCACGTGTCAGAGCGGTCGTTCGTCACGATGCTCTCCTCCCTACAGAAAAGGAACCGGCCATCAGTGACCGGTTCCGTGGTGTAGGAACCTACCCTAGGTCAGCCAGCAGCGGTAGATCAAGCCGGTAACAGCCTGTTCGGTGGTGCGGACGCGTTTTGTGAACGTTCGGGTGCCCACACTGGAGGCGGGGATTTCCACCACAGTCCAGCCGACAATGGCAAAGGTTGAGTTGAGCGCCTGGACGGCACAACGGGCGGATGTTCCTGCCGGTGCGGTGAACTGCCAGCTCACATCGACAGCACTGTTGTCGACGATGGTGTGTTTGGTGTCCACAGCCTGAAACTGGGCCGGGGCACCCAGCAGTGCACCCCAGACCAGCCAGGCAAGAAGGATGCCGACAAGACCGAGGGAGCACACGACAAAGAGCCAGTGGGAACGCCGCCGCGCCGCCGGGGTGCGTCCGTAGCGTGCGTTGAGGATAGCAGTGTGATTAGCATCCACTGGCGGCTCAGGGTGGGGCACGCGCGACTCCATTAGGCTGGGACTCCATAGATTACTACCTTGAGGAGTTCGGTGAGGTGCCTACTCGCTGTACACGCGCATCCCGACGACGAGTCGAGCAAGGGCGCTGCCACCTATGCCGCTTATGCCCGTGCCGGTGCTCGGGTGGTGGTGGTCAGTTGCACGGGTGGCGAGCGTGGTGATGTGCT
>JBOFDJ010000056.1:0-10578 GCA_051646885.1 Rhodoglobus sp. | reverse complement strand
TTTGGGGTTAAAAGGTTTGACCACATAGTCGTCGGCACCGCTTTCGAGCCCGCGCACCACATCAGTGGTGTCGCTCTTTGCCGTCAACATAATGATCGGTACACCCGATTCTTGACGGATGCAAGAGCACACCTCAATGCCGTCCATCCCGGGGAGCATAAGGTCAAGTAGCAGAAGATCGGGCCGGGTAGAGCGGAACGCCTCCACCGCGGCAGCGCCATCATCACAAAAGAAAGTCTCGAAACCTTCTGCGCGCAAGACGATGCCTATCATCTCGGCAAGCGCCGTGTCATCGTCGATCACAAGAATTCGCGCGTTCACTGTAATTCCTCGCAGCTGCATCGGGCCGGGCATGACCTAGTGGGAGCTTTCGCATAAGAGTAGCCGAGTATGACAGCATATCTAGGAGAACTCTCCACGATATGAAGGATGCTGCTGTGAGCGATAACACCCCGTGGCATTCCCCCGAAGGGCCGGTTCCATCACCGCAACCCTCCCCGTACGCCGCGCCGGGGTCGGCTCCGCCTCCGCCCACGTATTCTCCGCCCACGAACACCCCCTCTGCGTACACTCCGCCCACGAACACTCCGGGCTGGACTCCGCCACCGAAGCCGGGCCTGATTCCCCTGCGACCACTGACCCTGGGCACCATACTGAGCGCCGCTTTTCAGGTACTCCGCAGAAACCCGGGCCCCATGTTCGGGTTCTCGCTGCTGCTGAACGGTGTGATCTTCCTCCTGACCTTCGGCGTGGTAGGCGGAGTAAGTTTCTGGGCATTTGGCCGGATGGATGCGGCAACCGGAGACGATGCCGATGCCGTCGCGGCCGGCAGTGTTGCCACTATCGTGCTGTCCTCCCTGGTTCCGGTCGCCCTGTCGATCCTCATCACCGCGATTCTGCAGGGCATCGTGGCGCTAGAGGTAGCGCGGGGCACAGTGGGCGAGAAACTGACCCTCGGTGGGCTCTGGCGCGCGGCCAAGGGCAGAATCGGCGCTGTGATCGGCTGGAGCCTGCTGCTCAGCGGTGGCGCGCTGGCGGTGCTGATTGTTCTCGGCACACTGATCGGCCTCATCATTGGTTTCGGTGGAGTTGCCGGGCTGGTGATCGGCATCCTACTCACCATTCTTGCCGTGGGCGGCGGGCTTGTCTTATGGGCCTGGCTGGGCACCCGGTTGTGCCTGGTCCCCAGTGTGTTGATGATTGAACGGCTGCCGCTGCGGGCCGCGGTCGCCCGGTCATGGTCACTCAGCACCGGTTTCTTCTGGAAGACCTTAGGAATTCAACTGCTGGTCGCTGTCATTGTTCAAACCGTCGCAGGAATTGTTGGGGCACCCCTTCAACTTGTTTCTACTGTCGTGGGTGGCGTACTGGGCTCCGGGTCCGGGGCCGATTCGGTCGGTGTCGTAGTCGGCCTTGGCGTGATCAGCGTCCTCTCCATTGTGCTGCTGGTGGCCTTCAGTGCCATTACCTCGGTAGTGCAATCAGCGACACCCGCACTGATATACATCGACATCAGGATGCGCAAAGAAGGCCTCGACCTCGAACTCAACCGCTTCGTTGAGGCCCGTCAGGCTGGCCAGACGAGCATCCCCGATCCCTACCTGCCGCGCTCGACCGAATACGCAGCACCGCAGGCCACAGCACAGCCGTCGCCGTGGTCGTAACCGTCTTCCCGGTAAGCGGTGCCCGCGGTCGCCTCATGGTGCCCGCTGAGGTTCCCGTCGACCCCGAAGCGCCCGAAGCCACCGAATGGATCACCGCCGAGCTATCCAAAGCTCCCTATCAGGCGGCCAAACCGAGCTGGTTCGATCTTCTCGCCAAGGCGGTATGGGATTGGATCGACTCCCTGCAACTAGGCAACGGGGAGGGGCCAGCGGGGCTGGGATTAGGTCTGGTCATTGCCATCGTGGTCGGAGTTATCGTGGTGGCCTTCCTCGTCTTCGGCCTACCACGCCTCAACCGCAAGAGCGCGGTCAGTGACACCAACTCCCTCTTTGGTGAGGACGACCGGCGTTCTGCTGCAAAAATTCGACAGGATGCCGAGGCCGCCGCCGCCCGCGGGGATCACTCCACCGCCGTGGTCGAGATGTTCCGGGCGCTGGCGCGAGGGCTTGCCGAACGCACCATCGTCACCACAAGCCCGGGAACCACGGCTCGGGATTTCGCGGCGCGCTGCGCCATCCCCTTCCCTGCCCTTGAGGCACGTATGCGGGAAGCAGCAGCGCTCTTTGACCGGGTTCGCTATCTGGGCCGGGAGGGCACAGCAGAGCAGTTCACCCGGATGGTCGCGCTTGAGCGTGAACTGCGGGCTACCACACCCATCCTCGAGGAGGTGCCGGTGTGACGGGCCTCATACATGAGCAGCGCACGCTCAGCCCGAGTCTTGGCAAGGTGGCGAAAAGATCCCTGTTCTGGGTGGGGGCCGTTGTCTTTCTGGTGATCATCGCCCTGGTCGCACTGGCGACAGTGGGTTCGCAGGCCGAGGGGAAGCTGTTAGATTCCACCAACGCGGCACCTGAGGGTGCCAGGGCCGTGGCCGAAGTCTTGCGGCAGCAAGGGGTCGATGTGGTAGCAACCTCGTCCCTGGCTCAATCGCGAGAGGCAGTGCGGGCAGCCGAATCGACCACGCTGTTTCTCTACGACCCCCAAGGTTTTCTCGACGATGAGCAGCTAGCCGAGGCCGTGAGTCTCGCTGACACCGTCGTCATCGCTGATGCTGGCTTTGACCAGCTTCAACAGATCGCCCCCGAGGTAGCCCAGGCTGGTGCTGTGGATGAGACGCTCAGGGCAGATTGCTCACTCACCGCCGTGCAGAAAGCCGAAACGGTGTCCGGGGGCGGCTCCGGGTACCGGGTGATTGACGATTCGAGTGAGGTAACGAGCTGCCTCGGCAGCGGAGATAAGGTTTTTTCGCTGGTGCAGTTGGAGCAGGGCTCGCGCAGCCTTATTCTTCTGGGCGCGACCGGCGCTCTCACCAATGAGCGCGTCAGCGGCGACGGTAACGCCGCCCTCGCGCTCAACCTCCTCGGCGGCAACGATCAGTTGGTGTGGTACCTGCCGAGCGTGGACGATGTCACGGCGACGGTAGCCGACTCCGAGGGAGCGAGCCTTCCACCCTGGGTGACTCCAGTGATGGGGCTGCTAGTGCTCACCGTCATCGCTGCGGCGGTGTGGCGCGGGCGACGTTTCGGACCACTCGTGATCGAAAACCTCCCGGTGACCGTGCGATCCAACGAAACCATGCTGGGGCGGGCGCGGCTCTATGAAAAGTCATCATCTCGACTACGCGCCCTCGACTCGCTACGGGTGGGGTCGCTGCGCCGGCTGACCGCACTCTGCGGATTGCCGCGCACCGCCTCGGTCGATGAGGTGATCGCCGCGGTCGCCGCAGTCACCGGGGCCCAGCGCACAGACATCCGTCGACTACTGGTTGACGCTGAACCCGCAACGGATGCCGAGCTCATGTCACTATCCGACGCCCTGCTCCTGCTTGAGCGTCACGTCGCTACCGCCGTTCGACCCTAACCACCCCACAACATACGAAAGAATTGACACATGACTGACGAGCAACTGAGGGAATCGTTCGCGCGACTGCGGGCCGAGGTCGGCAAAGCGGTGGTGGGACAGGATGCCGCCGTGACCGGTCTGACCATTGCTCTGCTCGCGGGCGGTCATGTGCTGCTAGAGGGGGTGCCCGGTGTCGCCAAGACCCTGCTGGTGCGCACCCTCAGCCACGCGCTCAGCCTGGAGACCAAAAGGGTACAGTTCACCCCCGACCTCATGCCGGGTGATGTCACCGGATCACTCGTCTACGATGCGAAGATCGGGGAATTCGAGTTCAGGGCCGGTCCCGTATTCACCAATATCTTGCTCGCCGACGAGATCAACCGAACGCCCCCCAAAACACAGTCATCGCTACTCGAAGCCATGGAAGAGCGGCAGGTTTCGGTTGACGGTGAGAGCCGCCTGCTTCCGGTGCCTTTTATGGTCGCCGCCACGATGAACCCCATCGAATACGAGGGCACGTATACCCTTCCTGAGGCTCAGTTGGATCGCTTCCTGCTCAAGCTCGTGCTCGGTCTCCCCGAGCGTGACACCGAGGTCGAGGTGCTCAGCCGTCATGCAGCGGGCTTCAACCCGCGCGATCTCGTTACCGCCGGGGTCACCCCGGTGCTCGATGCTGAACAGCTCGGATTAGCACAGGCCTCGGTGGCCAGGGTGGGGGCCAGTGCTGATGTGATCGGATACGCCGTCGACCTTGCGCGCGCCACCCGGCAGAGCCCTTCGGTCAAACTCGGGGTCAGCCCCCGAGGCTCCACCGCGCTGCTCGCGGCGACCAAAGCCTGGGCCTGGCTCAACGGCTTTGATGCGATCACTCCCGACCATGTGCAGGCGATGGTGCTCCCGGTGCTGCGCCACCGCATCCAACTTCGACCAGAAGCTGAGCTCGAAGGTATCTCGCCTGATGCCATCCTGCGGTCGATTCTGCAGCAAGTGCAGGTGCCGATCTGATGACCCCGGTGAGTTGACGATGGCCGTTTCCGGTTGGTTCGTCGTTCTTATTGCCCTCGGCATCATTCCCATTATTGTGAGCGGGCAGCCCATCATGCTGCTGTTCTGGCTACTACTCACGGTCATCCTTGCCGTGATCGATCTTGCCGTCGCTGGTTCGCCGCGGGCGGTGCTCTTGTCCCGGGAATTACCGAGCCGGGTGCGCCTGGGGGACACCGTCTCCTCAACACTATTCATCACCAATACGGGGCGTCGTCGGGTGCACGGGGTGGTGCGCGATGGCTGGCAGCCCTCGGCTGCGGCGAGCCCGCTACGTGCACGGGTGGATATCCCGACCGGCGAACGGCGCGCCATCACCACACTGCTCACCCCGTTCCGGCGGGGCGAGCGGCGCGCTGCACACACCACCATTCGCTCTTTTGGACCGCTGAGGCTGGTTGCACGTCAGGCCACCATCGCAATACCAGGGGCCATCACCGTGCTACCACCATTCAATTCCCGTAAACATCTCCCCTCACGTCTGGCCCGGCTACGCGAATTGGATGGAGCTACGAGCGTTCTGGTGCGCGGGCAGGGCACCGAGTTCGACAGCCTGCGCGACTATGTGCGCGGTGATGATGTGCGTTCCATCGACTGGCGGGCCACCGCTCGTCGAGGCGCTGGATCCGGTTCAGGGCTTGTGGTGCGCACATGGCGACCCGAACGCGACCGTCGCGTGGTGATCGTCATTGATAGTGGGCGAACCTCGGCTGCTCGTATCGATAACGAACCCAGAATTGACACCGCATTCGAGTCTGCACTGCTGCTCGCGGCACTCGCCTCCGGTGCCGGTGATCGTGTGGATATGGTGATCTACGACCGCAGGGTCAGGGCGCGAGTCCAGGGTGCCAGCGGTGCGGAGCTGCTCTCGCAGATGGTTGCCAGCATGGCACCCGTTGACCCCGAGCTGATCGAGATGGACTGGTCTGCCGTGCCGTCGCTGGTGCGCTCGATCACAGCACACCACGCGCTCGTCGTACTCGCGACCACCATCGACACACCGGGAGCAACCCACGGGCTGCTCTCTGCGCTGCCCCAACTCACTCGCAAAAACCTGGTGCTTGTGTCCTCCGTCACCGACCCCAGCGTCGCCGATGCCGTGCGCGACCGCGGCGCACGTAATGAGGTTTACCGGGCTGCGGCAGCCGAGCGCTCCCTTCTCGACCAGTCGCGAGTGGCGGGCGCGATCCGACAGCTAGGAGCCGAAGTGGTGACGGGATCCCCGCAAGAGCTACCTCCCGCCCTGGCGGACCGCTATATCGCCTTCAAAGCCGCCGGGAGACTCTAAACCGCATATTCACACATAACCGTGTGGTTACCGTCACCGCCCGGTTCACAGCGTAGTCTCAGAAATGCGTTTATCCACCATAAGAAAGGCTCCACCGTGGCCAGCACAAAAATTAGCAAAGACACCACCAGTACGACAGCACCCAGTCTGGGGCGTCGTCTTACGGCTGAGGTCTTTGGCACCTTCCTCCTCGTTTTCGGTGTCATCGGCACCGCAATGTTTGCTTCGTTCAATACCGGATTTCTCGGTGTTTCCCTTGCGGTCGGCCTCACCGTGGTTGGTGGCGCTTATGCCGTCGGGCATATCTCTGGCGGTCACTTCAACCCTGCCGTCTCGATTGGTGCCGCCGCCGCCGGTCGATTCTCGTGGGGCGATGTGCTGCCATACATTGCAGCGCAGATCGTGGGCGGGATTCTCGCCACCACGGTGATTATGGGTATCCGTTCAGGATCATCCGCGAACACCATCGTTAGCTTCTCGGATGTTTCCAACGGTTTCGGGGAACACTCCCCCTCGGGGTTCAGCCTCGTCTCTGTCATCCTCGCCGAGATCGTGCTCACCGCGGTCTTCCTTTACGTCATCCTCGGGGTTACCGATCACCGCGCGCCGAGCGGCTTCGCCCCGCTGGCCATCGGTCTTACCCTGACACTGGTGCATTTAGTGCTCATCCCGATCAGCAACGCCTCAGTAAACCCTGCCCGCTCGATTGCCACCGCCATCTACGGTGGTTCAGAAGCGGTGGGGCAGCTCTGGGTGTTCTTGCTCGCTCCGGTCGTGGGTGCTCTTCTGGCGGGAATCACCTACACCCCGCTTTTTGGCGAGCGCAAGTAGGCCTGAGTACAAGGATTCAGGATGCCCGCGAGCCCGGCCCGCGGGCATCCTGCGTTAAGCGGCTCGCACGCGAATGCGATGAGGGCACGTACGGGGATGCGACTTCTGTGGTAAGAGGGATGATCTCCATCGCGGGCAACATCAGCCTCAGGCTCACCCCGACCAGATCCCAGGCGAAAAATGACTCCCATCGCCGGGCAACAAACGCCCTGCGGAGATGCAACCTCAGTGCCCACGGTAGATTGGGATCATGGAACCCGTCGATACCCTGCGCCTTCTTCTGCTCGTTATTCATTTTCTGGGGCTCGCCGCTGTAGTCGGCTCGTTTCTTGTCCAGATGCGCAATAAGACCGGCTTCGATTTCAGGCTTATGCTCGGCGGTTCCATCGTTCAGCTGCTGAGTGGCCTCCTGTTGGTGGGTGCCCGTCAAGCTCAGGATCTCGATGTTGATAACGCGAAAATCGCGGTCAAGCTCCTCCTCGCCGTGGTCGTGCTGGTGGCGGTGCTGTTCGCCCGAGCTCGTCAGAAACGAGCACTCAGCGCAGGAACAACAGATCGGGTGAGTCTGCCCTGGCTGCACATCGCGGGCGCTGGAGCCATCGTAAACATTTTCATCGCGGTGTTGTGGACCTAAAGGGGTAGGTCCAGTTGGGGCAGACCGCCTCCTGTCTGAGGGTGCGTAGTGAGTCGGTGGCAGAGTGGTGCACGCCCGATTACGTTCCCCGAGAGTGATACCCACGCGGCGGGAGTAGCAAACCATTCCGGCGGGAAATTTCACACGAGCGGCGGGAGTATGCAGCAGACGGCGGGAGTAGCAACTCCCGCCACCGGCGATCTTCTCCCGCCAACTGGAGGAGCGCTGCCACGATCACCATCACAACTCCAGCAGAACGCTGGTGCCTGATAAGCCAGCTATCCGCCGAGATCTCCACGCCGCAAAGCAGCAGAAGTGGCGATCTCGGCGGGTGACGGCCGGCGGGCGCGGCAGGTAACAGAGCGGGGAGCGCGGGGAGCGCGAAGCGGAGCACCTGGTGCGGGGGCGGCGAGTCAGGGCAAGCAGAGCTGTGCAGGGGACGGACGCAGGGCAAAGCGAAACAGGACTGTGCACGGGACGGGATGCGGGGCAGGCGATTGCAGGCCGAGTGACTGATTGAGCAGCAGGATAGCGTTGTATCACCGTGGCCCGCTCCGTGGATAACATGTGCCCCTTAGATGAAGAGGCGCAGTTCTCACAGCAGGCAGAGGGCCTAGCCTGCTACGAGTTGCTTTGTACCCGCTTCGAACTCTTCCAGGTCACCCGTCTCACCGGCACGGGCGGCCCTGCCACCAACAAGCAGTTGATAAAACAGGAATCCGCCCAGCGCGATGGTGCCGATACCGATCTTGATCGGCCACGGCCACTCCTGCCGGGTCACAAAACCTTCGATCAGACCAGAGACGAGCAGCGCCAGGATCAGCCCCACCACCACCGTGAACAGCGCTCGCCCCTCCTCGGAGAGCGCCTGTGCCCTGGTGCGCGCGCCAGGAGCAATCCAGGCCCAAAAAATATGCATGCCCGCAGCGCCGGCCACAAAAATCGAATACAACTCAAGCTGGCCGTGCGGTGCAATGTAGAGAAAGAAGACGTCGAGTCGGTCAAATTGGTTCATGAGGGCACCCGTCATCCCGATACTCTGCGCATTAGTGAAAAGGAGGTAGGGCGCGTAGACTCCGACAATTCCGAAAGCGACGCACTGTGCCGCAAGCCAGGCGTTATTGGTCCACACAAAACTCGTGAACGACGTGCCGGAATTCTCCGAGTAATAGTTGACGAAATCTTCTGTGGCGTATTTCTTCAACTCAGCAGTTGAGCCCATCGCCGCAAGCACCTGCGGGTTTTCGGTGGCCCACCAAGCGTAAAGAAACGCAATCAGCACGCTGGCCGCTGTGGTCGCCAAGCATAGCCAACGGATGCGGTAGAGCGCTGCCGGAAGCTGTGCCGCAAAGAAGCGCGGTAGCTGGCTCATGACATTGGCGGATGCGCCAGTGAATCTCAGTCGTGCACGGCTCAGCCACAACGACAGTCTGTCACCGGGAACGGACTGCCCCGCCGTAGTTTTTATCGTGGAAAGCTGGGTAGCGCCCGACTGGTAGAGGTCGATAAGCTCGTCAGCCTCAGAGCCACTGAAACGGTGCTGTTTTCCAAGTTGGGCAAGACGATCCCACTCTTCGCGATGGGCGGCGGTGTAGGCGTTGAGATCCATATGCTTAAATAATGGCATGGCGAGCACTCACCCCGTTGACTCAGTGCCGAACGACGACTATTCACCCGAGGTCATGACGGGTGAGGCGGTGGGGCTCGACCTGCGCGCCTCCAGTTTCGTGTTGCGGTCGGCGGGCACAATCATCGACTACCTGGTGTATTTCGGTGGATTCATCATCATCACGGTGGCTATCATGTCGTTCAGTGGCCTACTCGGCCTCGACGAGGCTCTGATGCGGGCGATCAGCGTGTCGCTGATCGTGCTCTGCCTCGTGGTAATCCCGACTGCTGTAGAAACACTGAGCCACGGAAAGTCGCTCGGCAAGCTGGCTATCGGTTCACGAATTGTGCGCGCCGACGGCGGTGCTATCGGCTTTCGGCATGCCTTTATTCGGGCACTCATTGGGGTGTTCGAAATCTTCATGACGTTCGGCGGACTGGCGGCGATGGTCGCCCTCCTGGGCGGGCGCTCCACCCGCTTGGGTGATCTCGTCGCGGGAACCTACAGTCAGAACGAACGCGTGTCACGGATGAACCCTCCCGTGTTCGGTGTGCCGCTTCCCCTGCTTCAGTGGTCGCAGACTGCGGATGTCGCCACCCTGCCCGATGCCCTCGCCCGCCGGGTGGCCACTTTTCTGAGCCAGGCAAACGGCTTGACTCCGCTGACTCGCGAACGACTCAGCCGGGAGCTCGCCGATGAGGTCTCGGTCTTTGTCTCGCCGGTACCTGGAGGCAATGCCGAGCTTTTTCTTGCCGCAGTCGCTTCCCTTCGTCGGGATCGGGAGAGCGCGGCCCTCAGTCTGCAACAGGCCGGTCTGAGTCGGCTAGAACCCGTACTGCGCGGGATGCCCAGCGGTTTCCCCAACCGCGGCTAACCCGGGGCTTCGCCGCTCCCACGAAGCTAGGGATGGGCCAGCTCTCATGGCGTTTGTTAGGGCCAACCGTCGAACGCGCCACCGGACCACCACCACACCCCGACAGCAACACCGCAAGCACACCCACCGCAACCACCATGCCGAACACACCACCACGGGACTTACCAGTGCTGGGCGTCGTACTGTTGGTGCGGGTTCTGTGCCGGGTGGTCATGGGGGGGGTGACCTGATCGCCGAGACCCAAACCGATATACGCCACATTACGAATCGATTCGGTCACCGCTTGCCCACAATCTGGTCCACCAAACCCAGGCTGACCGCCGCCACATTCCGCAACGCGTGGAACATTACGGCGATGAGGGCGGCGGGGTGGGGGTGGCCACAGGGAACGGAGTTCCCGGCGGGAACGTCACATTCGGGGCCGGCTCCGGTCTCGCCGTGGCAATCGGCTTGTCCTTATCAATATCCCCGGAAATCCCCGGAACACAGCGCGTATCCCCCTGCACCGAGGAGGTACGCTCGCTGAATTCGAACTTCAGAAACACCCCATCGACCCCGCCGCCTTGGTCTAAGCCCGGATAGATCAGAACAATACTCGTACGGCCTTTACCCCTGGGCAGTTCGTCTCGGGCAGGGGGAAAGCCCGCGTCGGTCCATAACGCGGTCACCCACTCCACCATGGCTTCCTGCTGATCCACCGGAACCCCGGGACCCAACCGCGACAACACAGTCTGGGTACCCTCCGCCCCTGAGGGCAACACACACTGCCCCGGACCAGAATCAAGGGGTTC
>JBOFDJ010000055.1:0-40728 GCA_051646885.1 Rhodoglobus sp. | reverse complement strand
GCCCTAGCCCTAGCTAGAGTTTTATCAGTCTCGGGTCAGCTTGCGATAGGCGCTGCGGTGCGGTTTCGCCGCGTCGGGGCCAAGTCGCTCGATCTTATTCTCTTCATATGACTCGAAGTTTCCTTCAAACCAATACCAGTTAGCGGGGTCATCTTCGGTGCCCTCATAGGCAAGGATGTGGGTAGCAATACGGTCAAGGAACCACCGGTCGTGAGTGATCACTACCGCGCATCCAGGAAACTCCAGCAGCGCGTTCTCCAAACTGCCGAGCGTTTCGACATCGAGATCGTTGGTTGGCTCATCGAGCAGTAAGAGATTACCGCCCTGCTTAAGGGTCAGTGCCAAATTGAGGCGGTTGCGCTCACCACCGGAAAGCACACCAGCCTTCTTCTGCTGGTCAGGCCCCTTGAAACCGAACTGGCTGACGTATCCACGCGAAGGAATCTCGGTCTTGCCCACCTGAATGTAATCCTGCCCATCAGAGACAACCTCCCAGAGCGTCTTATTCGGGTCAATCCCCCCACGATCCTGGTCGACATAAGAAATATCGACAGTCTCACCGATCTTCAGTTCGCCCGCGTCGAGCGGCTCAAGACCAGTAATCGTCTTGAACATCGTGGTCTTGCCCACACCGTTAGGACCGATAACGCCCACGATACCGTTGCGCGGTAACGTGAAAGTCAGGTTGTCGATAAGCACTCGCTCACCGAAACCCTTCTTCAGTTTTGTGGCATCAATAACCTGCGAACCCAAGCGCGGGCCCACCGGAATGACCAGCTCCTCAAGATCAAGCTTTCTAGTCTTCTCAGCCTCGTTGACCATCTCTTCATAGCGGGCAAGACGAGCCTTAGATTTGACCTGACGACCCTTGGCATTGCTGCGCACCCATTCAAGTTCGGATGAAAGCCGTTTCGCGAGCTTCGCATCTTTCTTGCCCTGCACCTCAAGGCGCTCGCCCTTCTTCTGCAAATAGGTCGAATAGTTTCCCTCGTATGGGTAGAGGTGACCCCGGTCAACTTCCGCAATCCACTCAGCGACATGGTCCAGGAAGTATCGGTCGTGGGTTACGGCGAGAACGGCACCGTGATATTTAGCGAGATGTTGTTCGAGCCATAACACACTCTCGGCATCGAGGTGGTTGGTTGGCTCGTCGAGAAGCAGCAGATCAGGCTTCTGCAGCAAAAGCTTCGTGAGGGCAACGCGGCGTTTTTCGCCACCGGAGAGCTTCTCCACACTGGAGTCGCCGGGGGGCGTGCGCAAAGCATCCATCGCCTGTTCCAACTGCGAGTCGAGATCCCATGCATCCGCTGCGTCAATCTCTTCCTGCAGGGAGCCCATCTCGGCAAGAAGCGCATCGAAATCAGCACCGGGTTCGGCCATTTCTAAGCCAATCGCTGCATGCCGGTCGACTTTGTCCTTGATGGCGCGCACACCATCCTGCACATTTTCCAGAACTGTTTTCGACTCATCGAGCTCAGGCTCCTGCATCAGGATGCCCACACTAAACCCCGGGCTCAGCCGAGCCTCTCCATTGCTGGGGGTGTCGAGACCAGCCATGATCTTCAGAATCGTTGACTTTCCCGCCCCGTTCGGCCCGACCACGCCGATCTTGGCTCCCGGAAGGAAAGACATGGTCACATCGTCGAGAATGAGCTTGTCTCCGACCGCTTTGCGGGCACGCACCATGGAGTAAATAAATTCGGCCATGGCTCCATTCTAGAGAGGACGGTAGACGGTGAAAGTTACCAGTCGATAGCGCGAGTAATGCCCACAAGGCACGAACCGGTCGCAAGTTGAGGTGCCACGATGGCGCTATAACCGAGTGCGCTGTATTGCCCAATTAGGCATTCATTGTCGAAGCGAACCGAAAAAATAAGAGAGTCGACGGGCAGATCGATTGCCGTTCGATCCGCGGTAATTTGCATATCTGCTTTAGTGAATCCGGCGGCAACCAGAGTATCGATCACACCGCGACCCTCGGGGATTGTGTTACCACTCGCGATGAAGTACGACTGATTGACCAGATCGAAAAATTCTTTATTCTCTTGAGCCGTTCCTCCTGGAACAAGTGTCGGCTCGGGCGGTGGTGAGGGAGTCGGACTTTCGCTGCTCGCTGGTGTTGCCGCGGTGCTAGAGACGGGCAGCGATTTGGGTGCTGAGCTAACACATCCCGAGAGTCCAAGGAAAGACAGAGCAACCATAGCGGTGACACCTATCGCGCGCGCTGGCGAGCCGTTCATCACAATTTTCCCCTCTGAATTCGCAGGTAATCCACGCAACCGACGAGAGCGAGTCTAAGCCGCCCACAAAAGAAGATATGCCACCGCGTCACTAATAGGGCAGCGAAACGGAATCTGCTTCTTCCGAAAGGAGGTTCTGGGCTGGAGCAGAGTCGTTCAGCCTACCTACCTCAGTTCGTGGCCAAGATTCAGCCTCTGTGATGGAATTCGTCTCGTGGGGGCGACGGGGATCCGATTCTCTCGGCGAACGAGTATGGCTGGATGAGATGGTTCGCGAAAACGCGGACGTTCCCCAGGAGAGGTCATGCCCGATCGCTTCCGCCTCGATATCAATAGTCGTCCCCGTGCGCTCACTGCTGGTCCATTCTCGAATACGGAGTCTTCCAGTAACAACAATGCGATCACCCTTGCTGATCGAACTTGCGCAATTAACACCGAGTTGCCGAAATGCAGTAATTGTGTACCAGTTGGTGTCCCCGTCGATCCACCGCTCTTGTGATCGGTCGAACCGACGCTGCGCTGAGGCGAGCCGAAACGAGGAAATCGTCAAGCCCTCATTGGTCACAATGTGTTTCGGGATAGTAGCCACAAGGCCGGTAAGCGTAATGGTGTCAGTCATAATCAACTCCGTGTGATGGTAATTGGTCGAGACCCGAGGTCGGCGCTCGTGCCGGGAAGTCGCCTCGGGCCCCGATGACACCAGTGTCGCGGTACCGCCGCACAACAGTCGGGCTATTGCGTCATTATGGGGAAAGAATCGCTATCAACAGTAAGCTGAATGAGAAGAGTCGTTCGGCGCACTGTGACACGTTTCAGGACGTGAGAACGTAGTCCGCGAAAGCTTCTCTGATCTTGCGAACCTTGGGGAGGGCGACGGCGAGACAATAGCCTTGACTAGGATTTTTAGCGAAAAAATTCTGATGATAATCCTCTGCCCGATACCATTCACCAAGAGGCTCAAGGGTAGTCGCAAGTCGCCCATCCCAATACTCGGATGCCCGATTCCGTGCCGCCTCATAGGCATCCTTTTGCGCAGCGTCGGCGAAGAACATCGCCGAGCGGTACTGCGTTCCTACGTCGTTACCCTGCCGATTGAGTTGGCGTGGGTCGTGGAGAGTGAAGAACACATCCAACACCACCTGCTCGGGAATCACCGTCGAATCGAAAGTGATAGCGACGGCCTCGGCATGACCTGTAGCCCCGGTGCACACAGATTCATAGTCAGGGTGTTCGGTTGCTCCGCCTGTATAGCCAGAAACGACATCCGCAACACCGCGAAGACTGCGGTAGACAGCATCCAGACACCAAAAACAGCCACCAGCAAGAACAAATGCATGCATAAAATCAATGCTACCTTCAGAGAATTTTTCGTGTTTCAGTTCTTTACGGACTCGCCCCGTCACTTGCCGCGCTTTGCTTTCTGTAAGAGCTACAGTGCGTCCATGATGCAAGAGTGGTGGAATGATACCGTCCGGTGGTTGAACTCTGAGAAGGGCTGGACCATTGTCACCAGCGTAATCCTTCCTTTTGTCTCGATTGTGGTCGGCGGGGTCATCGCTGGTGTGATTGCCCGCAGTGCGATCGTCAGAGTGATTCGACAACAGAATCGTGAGCACAAGGCATCAGCCGTCGCCGCACTGATCGCTTCAGGTCATCGCGTCGCACAATGGAACGCGCTCTCGGCGGTCGAGAAAGATCATGTCGACCGCCAAGTAAGCGAAGCTGAGATACGGATTCGCTTACTCCCCACGCCTGGGGCACAGGCGGCAGCAGACTGGGCTGCTCAGCAGATTTCTCTTATGAAGGCAAATTCCATCAACTACAGTTTCCAGGTTGAGCAAGACCTCTCTGACTTCCAAAGCGGCCTTATTACGTGGCAGTCGAAGCCTTCTCGGGCTCGCAAGCTCTTCGAGCAGGATCTCGAAGACAGAAAATATGAAGCTGTCGCCTCTGCTCTCAAGGTCGAGCCGCAAACCCCATAAAGTAGCCTTGGAAAGCGGAAAACTCTGCCCAGATGGTCAATGCTCAAGACGAGCGATGCCGGTAGCCCCTCAACACGAGGAAAAGCACGGTGTCAACAGTGCCCTCGGCAGGATTCGAACCTGCGACCAAGAGATTAGAAGGCTCCTGCTCTATCCCCTGAGCTACGAGGGCGGGATAACGTAGTCCAGAATACAGCGCGAAGAAGTCAAGTCTCTCACCACTGGGCAAGAGCTTGATTTTTAATCGATATTTTGGCAAGGCTTCGCCTGGGCCCAGCGCTAGGCTGATGCCATGTTCTCTCACACCGACCTTCTTGTGTGGATCGACTGCGAGATGACCGGCCTCGATATCGGCATCGACGAACTGGTCGAGGTCGCTGTGGTGGTGACCAATTACGACCTCGTTGCACTCGATCCCGGATTCTCCGTTGTCATCAAGCCAGACGACTCTGCCTGGAACAATATGGGAGATTTTGTGCGGACCATGCACACTGAGAGTGGTCTGATCAATGAAATCCCGCACGGAGTTTCGCTCGCGGATGCAGAATTCGCAGTCAACGACTACATCGTGGGTTTCGTGCCCACAGCGCACAGCGCCCCCATGGCAGGAAACACTATCGGGACTGATCGCGCTTTCCTCGCCAAATATATGCCCCGTGTCGATAGCTACCTGCATTACAGAAGCATCGACGTTTCCTCGGTAAAAGAGCTATCTCGCCGATGGTTTCCCCGTGCCTACTTCAACGCTCCATCGAAGGATGGTGGTCACCGGGCGCTCGCAGATATCAGAGAATCTATTCGCGAACTTGATTACTATCGAAAATCTGTTTTTGTGCAAGAACCAGGGCCTACCACCGAGGAAGCCCAAGTCATCTCCGCAGGTGTGGTCGAGGAATTCGCCCGGCACCGCTAAGAGGCATTACACTAATGTCGTTGCTCCGAGTATCGTAGCGGGGTTACCGTGGTGAGCGTAGCTCAGTTGGCAGAGCGCTGGCTTGTGGAGCCGGATGTCGCGGGTTCGAGCCCCGTCGTTCACCCCAAGAGAAAACGGCCTGGCCCCGGTCAGGCCGTTTTCACTTGGTATCGTCCACACAGCGACCGGAGGCTCGGATGCCACAGCCGACCATCGAACGCGAAACCATCCTTGATGCGACCGAAAAGTCGCAGACTCATTGGATTGTTATCGTGTGGAACGATCCCGTCAATCTCCAGAACTACGTTTCCTATGTTTTCCGTAGCTACTTCGGCTATCAGCCTGCGGAGGCTGAACGGCTCATGTTGTTGGTGCACCACGAAGGTCGCGCCGTTGTTGCCTCCGGCGGCCGTGAAGAAATGGAACGACACGTCGAGGCGATGCACGACTATGGACTGTGGGCAACACTAACTCAGGATGTTTGATGACGGTGTTCACGCGAAGGGGTGCCGATATTGAGGTGCAGATGAGCGGTCTCGAAATCGAGCTTCTCCGCGACCTTACTGACCAGATAGCGGAGCTATTACTTCCGCGAGCAACTCGAGCCACGACGATCTCTTCAGACGAAGAATCTCTCATCGACTGGGGTATTGACGGTTTCTCGTCCACCCCTCCTCAAGACCCTGCGCTCGCTCGTCTGCTTCCCGATGCGTACCGCGATGACCAGGCGGCAGCATCCGAACATCGGCGACTGACTGAACAGGGACTGCGTGAACGAAAAGTACGACATGCCGAGGTCATGATTAATTCACTCGCAGCAACGCCGATCCTTCTGGGCCCCGCTACCGGGCAGTCATGGCTTCTGACACTCACGGCTGTGCGATTGACTGTGGCCACACGCTTGCAGATCGTTGACGACGGCGATCAAGGAACAGGGGATCCTGCGCTGATCGCCATCTACCACTGGCTGGGCTATCTTCAGGGCGAACTTGTCGACACGCTTGACAGTGACTAGCACGGCGTCATTCTCAAGACAGCCTGGGCTCAGGCTTGTTGTCGGCTGTGCGGTGGCTCGCTTCTCATCGTGCACCGTAGAATAACCTGCAAGGTTGCTAATCAGGAGGTACCGTGTTTTCCCCACAACGAGCGGCCATTACTGTGCTGTCCGCTGCCCTCGTCCTTAGCCTCGGTGGTTGCACTCTGACTGGGCCACAGGGAACAGAAGCTGGGCTCAGCAAGCTTGCGGCCTGCGCCCAAGATTCACTCTGGAGTCTTGATACTGACGTGCTCGCCGAGTCAATGAAAACTGCCCTGGCTCAGCAGGGAGTTACCGCGACCGGGGTGACCGCAGAGGGAGGGCAAATTATGACCTGGGGTCGTGACGGTAGTGTCGCACTACAGTCTGACTACACACTCACTATCACCACGAGCCCGGCTGCCGACCAAGTACTTACTGTCACAACAACCCATAAGGGCACGGCCAGAGGGGCCTCGTACATTAACGGAGAAGTTGCTATACCTCGAAATTGGGATGCCAGTAAAACAGTGGTGAAATCGACCGGTGACCTCAACGGAACTGCAGTCGACCCCCTGCCGTTCGGGATTCCCAATGTGGATATGAACGACACGGTGGGCATCGAGATCACCTGTAACGGCGATACTCTCACGACACAGCCACGTGGGGGGACTGTGATCCACACGTGGAAGAGAAAATAGCGCCGCAGCCCATTCTTCGAAAAGGAGCACCATACCCGCTTCTGGCCCCTGGTGAGAATCCGGTCCATCGAGGCCTGCCAAGCGAAGGAATTTCTTGTGTCGTACGACTTTATAGCCCCGGAAAAATTTGTCAAGGACGAATTTTTTCCTTCATTTGTCCTACCGCGGGATAAGCCAATCGCGGAGACTGCGGCGCTAGAGAGATTTCGGAAACCGAATGAGCCCTAAAGCGTTCTTTGTCAGCCCTAGCGCGGCGGTGGCATCTCTCCCGTTGACCTTAACACTGGAGAGGGCACGAGGGTTTTCCCGCTGAATAAAACTACACTCCTGGGCCGCCCAACGGTCCCAGAATTGTGCGTAGCTGCTGCCATCACGAGCAAGAGCCCGCTGTTTTCTCGTGGCGTCATCGAGCTCGACCCACACTGCAGCATCCGCTAAGGGTCTGGAGGCGCGACTGAGTGCCCCCACTCCTTCGATCACCACTGGTCGAGCGGGATCAAGCTCACACCACTGGCCAGGTATGCCCGCGGACCAATTCCATGCCTGCCAACGGAATTCGGTGAGGATATTCGGCACTGCGACGCTCCCCGCATCCAAGCCATCCCAACCGGGGTACAGATCATCAAGGCGAACAAGCTGGGCACCCTCCCAACCGTTCAGCAGGGCACGCGCCAACTCGGTCTTGCCAGAACCAGAGCGGCCGTCGATAAGCACCCGCAGCGCAGACCTAGGCAAAGACCCAACGCCAATGACCGGTGGCAACAGAAACGGTAATGGCCGAGATGGCGATCACGACACCAAGGGCAATCACTGCGATCTCCGGCCAACCAAACGAGGACGGGCGGGCCCAGGTACGACGTGTTTCCACAGCAAATCCTCGCGCTTCCATCGCTGTGGCGAGTTTGGTTCCCCTCCGGATCGCCAGCACAAGAACAGCAAAAGCCTGCCCAGCAGCGCGCCTCAGCAGCGCGGTATCACCCACCCCCCGCGCACGGCGGGCAAGCGATAAAGAGCGCCAGTCATCGATGAGCAAACCAATCAGCCGAAGCGCGGCAAGACCCCCGATCACGAATCGCTCAGGAAGCCGCAACACCTGCCCCAAACCGTCTGCCAGGTCGGTGGGATCGGTTGTGACGAAGAGCACAACCGCGGGCAACCCGGTGGCCAACATCCGAAGCATAATAATCCAGCCCAGCTCAAGAGATCCCTCGGTCACGCTCACAAAACCGAACCGCCAGAGCACCGCACCTGAGTCGAGACCATAGAGCACGGTCGTCATCGCAGCCAGCGGCGCAGAGAACCACAGAACAGCGGTACGCCGGAAAAAATCAACAAAGCTGAGGCCAGCCCAAAAAAACAAGGGCATTTCCAGTGCAAGAGCAACAAGGGCAGATACTGGGTCAATCGTCCACAACAACGGCGCACTGATCAGTGCTGCCGCCAACATTGTCGCCACCGGATTCAGCCGAGCCGCAGCGGTCTGAGTAGTCGTATCGATGATCATGCTCAGGCCCCCAAAGTCACTCTATAGTCGCTGAAAACCCTGAGATAGTCCTCATCATGGGTGACCGCCACAAGCGCTTTTCCCTCATCCAACAGTTCAGCAAAGAGAGCAACCAGTTCGGTCCAGGTGCGTGAATCCTGAGCAAAAGTAGGTTCATCAAGAATAAGAATGTCAGGCTGCGCCGCGAGCACTGTGGCAACGGAAAGGCGGCGTTTTTCTCCTCCAGAGAGCGTGAAAGGGTTAGCTCTGGCGAGGTGGTCAAGCCGGAGTCGCTCAAGTAGGGCATTGGCTCTCGCGGCACCGTGATCAGCAGGAAGCCTCAGCATCCGAGGTGCGAGCTCGAGTTCAGCCCGAACACTCGAGGTAAGAAATTGATGCTCAGGTTCTTGAAAAACGGTTCCGATCCTGGTGATGAGTTGCCGCGAACGCCAGCGAATCGGCTGCTCGACTAAGCCGCGACGCAGATACTCGGTGGCCCGGAGCACACCCTGTGCTGGAGGTATCAGACCGGCAAGAGTGAGGGCAAGAGTAGATTTTCCTGAGCCATTCGGTCCGGTGATGACCACCGAACGTCCTTGGCGCACCCTGATGTCGATACCGGATGCGATGACCGCCGCTCGCGGGCGGGCAAGCGATAGTGCACAGCCTTCGAGCAGAGAAAGCGAAGGGGATGCCATGGTGTGAGCCCGGATCGGCGCAGTGGGTGGATAGGCCGGAACCCAGACTCCTGCTTTCGCGAGCTGCTCCCCCGCAGCATCCAGAACATCAGCAGGAGTTCCATCCGCGAGAATCCCACCAGCAGGATCAAGGACGATCACCCGGTTGACCAGATTTTTCCACACCGCAACCCGATGTTCGACAACGATAAGAGTGGCCCCCGAGCGTGTGATGCACCGATCAACAGCATCCCGAACATCAGCAACACCATGAGGGTCAAGATTAGCTGTCGGCTCGTCAAGCAGCACAAGACCTGCGCGCATGGCGAGCACACCGGCCAGAGCAAGTCGCTGCTTTTGCCCACCGCTGAGCTCGGCCGTCGGGTGAGACTGCGGCAGGTCGAGTCCCACATCGTCGAGCGCTTCCGCCACACGCCGCCAGATTTCTTCGCGATCCAGTCCAAGATTTTCACAACCGAAAGCAACATCGTCACCCACGCGGGCCAAAATTACTTGTGACTCGGGATCTTGTAAAACTAGTCCGGTTGCGCCCCGGGTCTGCGCTGGGTGCATTCCGTCAAGCACCAGTTCGCCAGCCGACTCTCCAGCCTCGTCATCACCGATGACACCGGCCAGAGCGTGCAAAAGGGTGGATTTTCCCGCACCGGAAGCACCGAGAAGCAAAACACGTTCACCCGGCTCAATATCGAGATCAAGCCGCGACACGGCCCAAGAGGAACGACCAGAATGTCGCCAGCCCCAGCCACGCGCCCTAATAGCGACAGCACGACAGCCCATCAGACCACAGAGGCGGCTTCTTTACCCACCGCAAAACGATTGAGAACTCCCGTTTTTACGAGCGCTTTCGCGAGCGCCCAGCTACCGAGCCCCGCCAGAATTGCTCCCGAGACAAGCACACTAGCGGCATAAGTAAGATTGAATGCGATGTCCTTCGCGGCATTCGTCGCTATGTACTCGTACACTATGGCACCGACGCCAGCACCGATTCCAGCAAGAACCGCAGCACTCACACGCCAATTTCTGTAGAGGAACAGAGCGAAGATAAGCTCTGCGCCAGCACCTTGGACCAGGCCCGAATAGAGCGTCTCCCAGCCCCACTGGGTTCCGATCACCATCGAGACCAGAGCAGCAACAATCTCTGTAAAGAATGCTGCCCCCGGCTTGCGCACGATAATGCCGCCCAGAACGCCGGCAAAAAGCCAGCCACCAGCGGTCACGCCCAACAAGCCAGGAAGAAAGGCAAGAGGAACACTGACTGAACCCCACACAAACTGCCAACTCCAAAAGATCACGCCCGCCGCGACACCGATGACGGCGGCGATGACGATGTCCAGCACACGCCAAGAATGTGTACTGCGCATAGCGATGGTGGGGGTGGTAGTCATAGTGTCGTGCCTTCCGAGAAATTTTGCTGGGAAACGGCACGGGTTTCGAGATTGCCTCCCTGCGCTGGCATGATCCAGATCAGGTTCGACGGTCGAAGCTTAGAGCAGCTTCCTCTCAGCCCGGCTCACCGGACTCCCGTGTTCGATAGCTATCCTAAGCCCTACCAGTGCACACAAATTTTCTCGGCACGAGGACCAGCACGCGTAGCTGTGAGCGGCATCAGTCATAGCGATCTAGCAGCCCGGAACTCTTTGCGTAATTCGTTAGAACGCATCGCCTTGAGGGCAGGGTAGGTCGACATCAGGATGGCCATGGGTGCCCGCAAAGCAATGTTGCGAATCTTGTGCTTCTGGTAGGTTCGCTCGAACCTCATCACGTAGTTGTAATAGTCGCGGGGAGAGTCATCGAGGCGACGCGCTGACATACCGGCCACCATGTCAGACGAGTACGAGACCATAAAACCTCGATTATGGAGGTGGATCGACAGATCAATGTCTTCATGAAGCTCGTCCTCCACATCGAGGCAGGCCTCGGAACGAATAGCTTGCCACGCCGTCGAGCGCAGCGCCATATTGCTGCCAAAAAGCAGGTGATAATCGCGGGCGATCGCGATCAGGGCTCGACGGACGGCATCGTCAGCAATAGCACCCAAGCGACGCAAAGGCATATCGTAATAAATAACAGGGCCAGTACAAGCGTCCACCTCGGGATTACCGAAGACTTTTTGCACTTCCTCGACCCAGTTCTGTTCAAGCACAGAATCAGAGTCAATACGCCCCAGGATATCGCCGCGTGCCTGATCCAGACCATAATTTCGAGTCGGGATGAGGCCCTGCACCGTGTTCTGCTGAAGGTACCGCAGCGGGGTCTCGGGGAACTCCGCCTGAAACGCGCGGACAATAGCGGCTGTACCATCCGTCGACCTGTTGTCGACCACAATAATCTCAGTTGCCGCTACTGTCTGATCGAGGGCAGCATGGAGACAGGCTTCAATAGTGTCCTCCTCGTTGTAGGCAGGAATAACAAGCGAAACCGAGAGAGGATAAACCATGAGCTTCACGTTAGCTGAGGTGAGAAGCTCGCAGCGCCAGCGTGGCAAAAATAGTCAGCCGGTCACAAAATCGATGAGTTCCTCAACTCGTCCCAAGAGTTGCGGCTCCAGGTCGATGTAGCTGTCGACCTTCGAGAGAATATGCTGCCACGCCCGTGCGATGTCTGATTGCTCATCGTGAGGCCAGCCCAACGCCTCGCAAATGCCATGCTTCCACTCGATACCACGAGGAATCACCGGCCACTCCACAATCCCCAGACGCGCAGGCTTCACCGCCTGCCAGACATCGATAAAAGGATGCCCCACCACAAGAACATGGCTTCTGAAGACACCACGGTTGACGGCATCCGCGATGATGAATTCTTTTGAGCCTGGAACTAGGTGATCGACGAGAACCCCGACTTTACGACCCGGACCAGGGGCAAAATCTCGGAGAATTCTCTCAAGATCATCCACCCCAGCAAGATACTCGACAACAACACCCTCGTTGCGGAGGTCATGCCCCCATACTTTCTCCACCAGCTCAGCATCATGGCGACCCTCAACAAAAATACGACTGGGGAGCGCGACACGCGCCCGGTTCCCCTGGACGGCAACCGACCCTGAGGCACTGCGCAGTGTCGGCGTTGAGCCAGATGACGGCCGCACCAGCGTGACCGGTTTTCCGTCAACAAGGAAACCAGCGCCCAGAGTGAAGGTACGGATCGCGCCAGTGCGACCCTCAAGCTCGATCATGCCGTGGGCATAAGAGATGATCGCGCCCACGAAGCCGGTAGCGGTCTCCTCAAGAACCGCACCGAGCTCTATCGCCAGCTCAGGGATCGGTGCTGGTCCTCGGATCTGGCGAAATCCCGCAAGAACATCTGTGCCATAGCGATCATCAGTCATGATCCGAGGCTAGCGGTCGCACGATAGTCAGTAGCGCGGCAATCCCCACACCGAGTAGTCCACCGATGCCTGCCCAGATGACATCGGTGAAACTGGCGTAACCCTCCGGCATCCAAGCAGACTGAGCGACCTCAATCCAGAGCGCCGCAAGTAGGCTGAAGCCGCTTGCCACCCACCACCGTCGACACCCCAGTAGCAACAAGAAAAGTAGACCCACCGGCACAAAAGCAATAAGTGACCAGTACCACTGCTCGCGACTCACAGCCAAACCCAGTGTGAAGGTTGCCACCACGAGTGATGACAGGTAGACCACAGCGACAAGGATGAGAATCATTCGCCGGGCACGCATGCCCACAGTATCGCTCGACCCCCTTTGCGCATGATGTGAGAAGAGTGAAAGTCGAGTGTGTATTGTTCACAATCAACTCAGACCGGGCGCGACCAATGATCTGGGCCAGAAGAGCCGGCAGCGTACTCTTCGAGAGGCACGATGCCCTTCTTCCAGGCGGCAAGCACAGGTGTCATGATACGCCAACACTCCTCGGCAACATCGCCTCGCACCGACAACGTGGTGTCCCCTTCAAGGATGCCCGCAAGGACCTCTCCGTATGCGCTAAGTTCACCCGCGCCGAGCTCAGCGTGCAGGATGCTGTGCTCCAGCACGAAAGGATCCCCCTCACCATTGATCACAAGATCAAGATCGAGGGTGGCCGGCTTCAGCGACACCCGCAGTTGAGAAGGGCCGGTAGCACCTCTCAGACCGGTGGGAAGATGCGGAACCTCTCTGAAAGTCACGATGATCTCCTGCTTGCTGCTTCCTAAAGCCTTACCAGAGCGCAACAGGAAGGGCACGCCAGACCAACGCCAATTGTCAATCTGGAGCACGACTTCAGCAAGAGTCTCCGTATCACGTGAGGGATCAACGCCATTTTCTTCGACATAGGCTGGCAGCTCTCGGCCATTGATCACCCCGGCCACATACCGCGCCCGACGGCTTGATGATCCGTTCTTCGCTTTTACCCGAGTGGCGCGCAGCACCTGGGCCATTGCCCCCCGCAGATCATCGGCACCCACACTTGCCGGGGGCTCCATCGCTGTCAGGGCAAGCACAAGGAGAAGATGGTTTTGCATCATGTCCACAAGGGCCCCCGCCTTGTCGTAGTAACCTGCTCGATCCTCTAGGCCCAAGCTCTCATCGCAGACGATCTCTACCTTCTCGACATGAGGAGAAGAAAACAGCGGTTCGAAAATGCGGTTGGCAAAACGCAGGCCGAGCATATTGAGCACGGTCGACTTACCGAGGAAATGATCGACCCTGAATAGTTGCTTCTCCGGCAGCATTCTCTGTAAAAGTCGGTTGAGTGACTGTGCACTGTGCAGATCAGTTCCGAACGGTTTTTCCAGAGCGAAGGTGATCCCCGCGGGCAAGTCCATTGTTGACAGTGTCGTGCACGCCAGGATCGCCACAGCGGGCGGGAGCGCAAAGTAGAGAGCGGCCCGCCCCGATACGGCGGCCAGCACTGCCTCAAGGTCGGCACGGCTGGTGACATCGGCCCTGAGGTAACGAGAGTGCGCAGCAACTGTGCTGCCCACGGCAGAGGGAGTGGAGGCAAAAGCTTCCTCAAGCTGTGACCTCCACTGCTGCTGGGTGATGTCATCACGATCAACTCCGATGACGATAATCTCGTCACCACGCGAAGAACTCAGCAACGAGGCGAGTCCTGGGAGCAGCAGGCGCGAGGTGAGATCCCCACCCGCGCCGAGGATCACAAGAGTATTGATGGGTTCAGTCACCACGCCGACGATACTCCCTGTAGCCAGGCAGAATGGTGAATATGACTGCTGTACTCCGCCGAATGTCTCGGATCGCCCTCATACTCACCGTCGTGCTGGTGCTCGGCGTTGTCGCTTTTTTGTTCTACACGAGCATGGTGATGCAGGGAGAACGCGGGGCCGCGTTGAAGGCGTGGAACAACCCGGCAATCCAGATCACGTCCACTGATTACTCAATCGTGATGACACCACGCGACTTACCCTCAGGCTCCGGGCTCGTATTCATCCCCGGTGCCAAGGTTGATCCTTATGCCTACCTCTACAAACTGTCAGGAATTGTAGAGTTCCACGGCATCACCGTCGTCATCACCAAACCCACCCTCAACCTGGCGTTCTTTGACCAGCGATCACTCGCGTTTTTTCACTCGGACGCCCCCGAAGTAACACGATGGTTCGTCGGTGGGCACTCACTCGGCGGGGTCCGCGCCTGTCAACTTGCCGGAGAGAAAACATCCGAGGAATCGGATACACAAGCCGATATCGCAGGAGTGGTGCTGTTCGCGAGCTACTGCGCCAACGACCTCTCAGGATCTGACCGCGCTGTGCTCTCACTCGGGGCAAGCGCAGATCGCCTGAGCACCCCAGAGAAGATTCGCGATGCCTCAGTACTCCTCCCGACGACAACACGCTTTGTCGAGATCGAGGGCATGAATCACTCCGGGTTCGGTGACTATGGCACGCAGCCGGGCGATGGCACAAGCTCGCTGAGCAGTACTCAACAACGCGATCTGATCACCAGGTATCTGGCATCCTTTCTGGCGGGCAGCGCAGACTAAGGTTCTGCAAAGGTGATCGCGCTCGGCTCTGCCTGCGCAAAAACGCCTCGCCGTGTCGGCGACGACACGAACTGCCCATCTCTCGATACTGTGTGCTCATGGCTGTGGGGCGGGATGACAACACAACACCACCGGCACGTGTCGACCTCGAGAGACTGCTTGAGTCCGCAGTGCACTCGGCAAAAAGGTGCCTCACCGAAGCTAGCGAGTTCGATCCATTCGCCCTGGTTATCGACCATGATGGCCGCCTTCTCGCTGCCGAGATAAACCTCACGAAAGTCACGAAGCATCCCGATTACGATGAGCTCGCCGAAGCCACCGCAACACAACTGCGAGCCATCGCCCCGACGGTGCGATCCAGTGCACTGACCGTCAATACTCGACTCAGTGAACGTAAAACGGATGCCGTCGAGGTGCGCCTGGAACATCAGGAAGGCGTGGCATTGCTGGTGTTTCTGCCCTATAAAAGACCGATGTTCGGTGGGAACATCGCCTATGGTGATCTGATCTCGTATCCAGGGTCGTGCGAAATCTGGAGTTGAGAACATCTTCTAAGGTATGTAGGTGAGCAATATCATCCTCCGTGGTCGGAACGCACAACCTGGCAGCACTGCCCCACCGCAGAGTTCAGTGATGGATCTGTCCGCGCGTGATCTGAGTCTCGACCTCGCGCGAGTGTTCTGCGTGCTACTCGTTGTTGTTATTCACCTCCTGATGGTGGGAGTGGGAATAGACGCAGAGGGGCAGTTCATCGCCCAAGACCAGCGAGAAAGTCCACTCGCGATGCAGCCGTGGTTTGACCTGGGTACCTGGGTGGGTCAAATTATGCCGCTGTTTTTTGTTGTCGGGGGTTTTGCCTCGATCACGGCCTGGAGAAGCACGGTGCGCCGCGGTGGGACTGCTGCCGGTTACGTCCGCACCCGTGTTCTGCGTCTGGCCCAACCCGCGCTGCCGCTCTATCTGTTTTATGTTGCGGTTATCGGAGGGGCAACTCTCGCCGCAGTGTCACCAGAACTACTCAGTCTTGCGGTAGTGGGTGCCGCATCCCCGCTTTGGTTTCTGGCCGCATACACCCTGTGCCAGGCGCTCGTTCCCGCCATGGTTTCGCTGCACACTCGCGCCCCGCGTGTGACTCTGCTTGTACTGCTCGTCGGGGCTGTTGCTATTGACAGCCTGCGGTACGCAAGCAGCATCACTGAAATAGGGCTCATTAACCTGGTCTTTGTCTGGCTTCTCGTGCAACAAATAGGTTTCTGGTATGCCGATGGCTGGTTTGCCGCCCGACGTTGGTGGCAGCTCGTGCTGATGGCGATATTGGCCTATAGCTCGCTCATTGTCATGACTTCTGTTGGCCCCTACGACATCAATATGCTAGTCAACCTGAACCCGCCCACGGTGCCGCTAGTGTCCCTTGCCATAGCCCAAGCATGCGTGCTGCGGTTACTGCGGCCGGCACTGACTCTCGTGATGGGCACGCGGGCTGCACGCACTGTAGTCTTTCTGGTCGGCTCGCGATTAATGACCATCTACCTCTGGCACTTACCCGTGATCCTGATCATCACGGGTGCGTCGCTTCTGATTCCTGGAGCTGCACCGGCACCGGGCACTGAACTGTGGTGGTGGACGCGACCCCTGGTCTACGTTCTAACGTTTGTCACCTTATTCGGCTTGTCATTCTTGGTTGGACGGTGGGAGGCACCGCGAGAATCCACCGCAACTCCCCCGAGCAGTGTTGTTGCCCTAGCGGCTGTCCTATCTTTTATCCCCTCGTTCCTCGTCCTGCAATTCTTCATTGATCTGCCCATCGCTATCATTGGCAGCGTGTTTCTGGCCGTCACGGTCATTATTCTCAGACGGTGGAAAAGCCGAAAACACAGCTCAACCCCCGCCACCGTGGTCTAAATGTTCTTATTCGGTAAGACTGTGCACCCGCTTGCACTGCCACACTGAGGGAATGAACAAACGCATCCCGCTCATTATGCTAATAATCGCCCTCATTATTGGAGGGGTCATAACGGCCTATGCGGTCACCACAGCAGACGGTCCCAGCACCTCGGCGGGGGCCACGGCTACACCAACGCCAACAGCGAAACCACAGTCTGCTGCCGAACCATCGAGCACAGCGGTCGCTGCCGATCCGGCTTCCGCGGGTCAATACCTCGACTACAACGACACTGTGATCGCGGATTCCGAGGGCACCAGGCTGCTGTTTTTCCACGCACCCTGGTGCCCACAGTGCCGTTCCCTTGAGAGCGACATTGAGACCGAGGGAGTTCCCTCCGGCATAACAATCATCAAGGTCGACTATGACAGCAGCCAAGACCTCCGCCAGCGTTACGGTGTAACCCAGCAGACCACCTTTGTCGAGGTCAACTCCGCTGGCGAGCAACAACAGAAGTTCGTGGCCTTCAGCGACCCCAGCCTGAGCGCTGTTCTCGCAGCAATGCTCTCAACACCGTGATCGGCTTACTTCTACTCTCCTTCGTGGCGGGCGTTCTGACAGTTGCCGCCCCCTGCGTGCTTCCGTTACTGCCAGTCATCGTGGGCGGTTCTCTCGCCCGCAGCGAAACGGATCCCGTCATCGCTGGACGGCAGTGGTATCGACCAATGGTCATTGCAGCAAGCCTTGCGGCATCCGTCGTACTGTTTACCCTGCTCCTGAAGGCCACCACTGTGCTGCTGGGTGTTCCCCAAATTTTCTGGCAGCTTATCTCGGGGGTGATCCTTGTTCTCTTTGGCCTAACACTGGTGATGCCCATAGTGTGGGAACGAGCGATGGCGGTGACCGGTCTACGCACTAGAGCGGATGCCGCGCTCAGCACGTCCTACAACAGGAGCGGGATCACCGGAGACATCCTGCTGGGTGCCGCACTCGGGCCGACCTTCAGCAGTTGCTCCCCCACCTATGCCCTGATTGTGGCGGCCGTACTCCCGGCTTCATTCGCCGAGGGACTGTGTGCGATTGTGGTGTATGCGATCGGTTTAGCCCTGACCCTGTTGCTGGTGGCCTACCTCGGCCAGGCTTTTGCGCGCAAACTCGGTTGGCTTTCAGCACCGGGAGGGTGGCTGCGCCGTGCCGTGGGTATTCTGCTCATCATGGTGGGCCTCGCCGTGATCTTTGGTCTCGATAAACAATTTCAGTCTTTCGTTCTTGAACAGGGTTGGTACGATCCAATCCAACAATTTGAGAAAAAAATCACCGGCTGATCGACTCGTCCCGGGGTTATGATTCGGTATCAGAACCAAAGGAGAAGCCGTGGTCCCAGAAATCAACTACATCGCTGTGGCGCTAGCGACACTGTCGACCATGGCCGTTGGCTCGATCTGGTACACCCCGAAAGTATTCGGAAATTACTGGATGAAAGCCGCCAAGATCACTCCGAGCGGGAAGACCGCCGATGCGGTGCGCCCGCTGATCATCACTCTTCTTGTGAGCTTCGTCACAGCATGGGTCTTGGCCGGGGCCGCTTTCATCTCACATGACTTCTACGGCGGCAGTTTTCTCGTCAACGCGATCATCACCGGGGTTATTCTCTGGGCGGGATTCACCGCGGCCCGATTGATCACCCACGACCAGTTCGATGGACGCCCCGCCGGTCTCACTGTGCTCAACGCCAGCTACGAACTTACTATCGTCGTGGTGATGGCGATCATTATTGGGGTGTGGCCGGCCTGACATCAAAAGCGTGACTCGGAAGATCCTTCTCGCCATCAATAATGGCCCGGACAATACGCGCAGCAACAGCATCAGGATCAAGACCCGCGGCAAAAGCGGGTGCTGTCCCCGCAATGGGATGCGCCGATAGCCCAGTTTCGGTGTGTCCCGGGCGCGCATCGATCAGACGAATGGATGCCCGCCGCAACTCGCGCGAGGCTGCCTGCACGAACGCCGCCAGCCCGGCTTTGGAGGCAGAGTAGGCGGCAAGACCTGCAGTAGGAGTCTCAGCGACCACACCACTCAGGGTCACCACGAAGGGCCGACCACCTGCTGCAGCGGCGGCGGAAAGATGAGGTGCTGCCGCACGAACCAAGCGCGCGGGTGCGAGGGTGTTGACCTCGAACAGCTCGCGTAGCGTGGCATCCGATAACTCGGTGACCGGGCCGAAGGCGACCACACCCGCGGCAATAATCAGCCCATCAAGACGTCCGTGAATCGCCACAGCCGTGTCGATCAGAGCAGCGGCAGCGCTCTCATCACGCAGATCGACAACGAGTGAGTCCAACATGCCCACGTTTCTGGACGAGCGCACAACGAGGGCACCCGCAGCCTCCAACTGCTGCGCGAGCCGAGAGCCAAGCCCGCCCGATGCCCCAACCACCACAATTACTGCCTTATTAAGTTCTGTCATGCTTCGAGACTAGGGGCCATCACTCTGCACTTCTACACGGCGTCACCCCGTGAGTCACAGCTCAGATTGCCAAGCGGCGGCTGGCACGCAAGACTGACAGGATGGCAGAACCCACCGACGCCCGAGTTGCGGTGTACATCGACTTTGACAACATCGTGATCTCACGTTTCAACCAGCTGCACGGGCGTAGCAACAGAGTACAGAAGATAAAAGATCTCGACCCGCGGGACCCAGCTACGGCAACACTTCTCGATGAAGCACAAGTAGATTTGGGTTCTGTTCTCGATTTCGCCTCGTCGTTTGGCACGCTGGCGATCAGTCGAGCCTACGCAGACTGGTCGATCCCCGTGAATGCCGACTACAGTCGCCAGCTGATCGAACGAGCAGTTGATCTTGTCCAGCTCTTTCCGACGGTTTCTTCCGGAAAGAACGGAGCAGATATCCGTCTAGCTCTCGATGCCGTTGAGGACCTCTTTCGACTTCCGCATCTCAGCCATGTGGTCATTGTTGCGGGAGACTCTGATTACGTCGCCCTGGCACAGCGCTGCAAACAGCTCAACCGCTATGTGGTTGGCATCGGCGTGGCCGGCTCCACCAGCCGCGCCCTCGCGCACGCCTGTAACGAGTTCAAAGACTATGACGCGCTCCCTGGAATGACTGTTTCCGCGCCACGAAGTCCACAAGAGAATCGACAGCCCAAGACCCGTCGTTCTGTTAAGCCACGCAACGAAAAAGACATTGCCGCTGATCTGCTCATTCGTGCCCTGCAATTACGAGCGGAGAAAACTGATGATGAGTGGCAGTCGAGCGCAACGACCAAAAGTCAGATGCTGCGATTAGATCCAACCTTCCAGGAGCGAGCGCTCGGTTTCACAAACTTCACCGATTTTTTGCAGTCGCTCGACTCGCTCGTTGAACTCGACACCGACACCAGCAACCGCAAGATACGAACACTGCCCCGAGAATGAGCAGCAGATGACGTGATGGCTAGTGTTGCGCGCGCTCCAGAACAAGCTCACGCACCCGCGCGGCATCAGCGGCACCCTTCATTGCTTTCATGACCGACCCGATGACAGCACCGGCAGCCTGCACCTTGCCTTCACGGATTTTCTGCAACACATCGGGCTGAGAGGTGAGCGCCTCATCAATCGCGGCGATGAGGGCACCGTCGTCCGAGACGATCTTGAGGCCACGAGACTCGACCACCTGGGCAGGTGAGCCTTCACCGGCGATAACACCCTCCAGCGCTTGGCGTGCCAAACGATCAGTCAACTCGCCTGAGTCGACCAAAGCCACCAGCGCAGCAACGTCTTTCGGCGTGACCAGCGCGGAGGCATCCACCGCAGAGGCGTTCGCCAGGCGAGCGATCTCGCCGGTCCACCACTTGCGAGCCTGCGCTGGAGCAGCACCGGCAGTCACCGTGTCGTCGACCTCGGTCAGCACACCAGAGTTGACAACATCCTGAAACTCAAGATCGGTGAAACCCCACTGCATTTGCAATCGCTTCTTGCGTAGTGATGGTGCCTCGGGCAGGGCCGCGCGTAGCTCCGCGATCAACTCAGGAGAGGGCTCCACGGGCAGCAGATCGGGCTCGGGAAAGTAGCGGTAATCGTCGGCATCGCTCTTCGGGCGACCGGGCGAGGTGACACCAGTATCTTCGTGCCAGTGACGCGTCTCCTGAGTAATCGTTCCACCGGCATGCAAAATCGCCGCCTGACGCTGGATCTCGTAGCGAATCGCTCGTTCCACAGACCGTAGACTGTTCACATTTTTCGTCTCAGTGCGCGTTCCCAACGCGCCCGAGCCGCGTGGTGACAGCGAAATATTTGCGTCGCAGCGCAGGTTTCCGCGCTCCATTTTTGCCTCGGAGATCCCGAGCGAAACCACAATGTCACGGATCGCAGAAACATAAGCCTTGGCCAGTTCAGGGGCATCGCCCTCGGCGCCGGTGATCATCCTGGTGACGATCTCGACCAGCGGAACTCCAGCGCGGTTGTAGTCGACCAGTGAATATTCGGCACCCTGGATGCGGCCGGTTGCCCCGCCGACATGGGTGAGCTTGCCGGCATCCTCCTCCATATGCGCACGCTCGATCTCAATCGTGAATGCTTTTCCTGAGGCTAGTTCTACCTCAACCTGACCGTCGAAGGCGATCGGCTCATCGAACTGGCTGATCTGGTAGTTCTTGGCAAGATCCGGATAAAAATAATTTTTGCGCGCAAAACGACTCGACGACGCAATCTCGCAGCCGAGTGCCAGCCCAAGACTGATCGAGTATCTCACCGCCTGCTCATTCACCACCGGCAGCGAACCTGGCAAGCCAAGGTCAACCGGGGTGATGGTGGTGTTAGGCTCGCGAGGCACATTGCCGAACGCGGCAGGGTTGGGCGCATCCGAAAACATTTTCGTTTGCGTATTCAACTCGACATGAACCTCAAAACCGAGCACAGGCTCGAACAGTTCTAAGGCACGGTCATAGTCCATCAACTCAGCTTTAGCCACTGATCAATTCTAGACGGGAGTGGATGCCGGAGGCACCTATCGAACTGCCCGCCTCGGGGTGCGGTTGCACTACTTCACCGCGGCGAGAGCGACCGTCGGCTCCGCTGTGACCGGCGATGAGCGTGCTGAGTACACGCAAAGGATTCCGGCGACGATCAGTGCACCGCCCAGAAGTTGAAGGAGGCCCAAGCTTTCACCAAGCAGCAACCAGGCGAACACACTGGCAAAGACCACCTCAAGTAGACCAATGAATGACATCAGGCGGGAGCCGAGCATCCCGGTAGCAACAATGTTTGCCGCATAGGCCAAGGCGGTGCCGATCACCGCAACGATGCAGAGCGGAACCCACCATGGAGCGGTACCGGTGAGGAACGGCATATCAGTGAATGCCACAGCAAAAGGGAGCACACCGATCACACCGAGAGCAGCGAGCAATCCCGAGCTGAGCAGGAGCGCGACGGTCGCAAGTGCAAGTGGTGGCAGGTCTTCAGCAGGGCGCGCGGCAATCAGGTAGTAACTTGCGGTGCCGACAGCAGCCAGAAAGGCGGCACACACGCCAATAAGGTCGATGGAGATACTCTCTGGGCCCACCACCAGCACAAGTCCTGCCATAGCAATAACGGCACCGAGGAGAACAACTTTGTGGGGAATAACTCGGGTGGTAGCCCAAGCGAACAGGACTAAGAGAATCGGAGCAAGGTATTCGATAAGGATCGCCATACCGACTGGGATGCGCTGCACCGCAGTGAAATAGGCGAGCTGACTCCCGCTGATTCCCAGCAAGGCCAGGCCGATAATACGCCAGCGAGCCCGCCAGAGACTGCCCCAGTTCGCCCGCAGAGCGTTGATCGCGAACGGTATCAGCACAAGAGCTGCGATCAGGGTACGCAGAGTGACCGCTGCCGCGGGGCTCCACCCGTTCTCCAACAGCGGTTTGATGAAGGCCCCTGAGACACCAAAGGCCAGCAAGGAAATGAGACCGATAATAACCGCTTTCATGATGCCTTCCTGTGTCGTTTTCCATTTCCTTTTATCGACGGTACTGTTGGCTGGAGTAAGGAGTCAAATTGCATTTTGCCCCTGACACTATATGTGCCCTGTTCTTCGCCGTCGCGCTCGGAAACACCGATCCCAATGCCTCGCCGAGCGGGCGTGATGAGATCGCTACCACACCCCAATTGACGGCATTTCTAGAGGATCACCGTTACTCGGGTCGCCGTGATCAGGATGACCTTGAGCTCGCCTCCGTACACACAAGCCGCGAACTGCTGCGACGCACCTGGCGCCTCTCGCGCGACGATGCCGCTACCGAAGTAAACCGGATGCTACGCGAAGCCAACGCCATGCCATTCCTCATGCGGCATGATCATCTTGATTGGCATCTCCACGCCACCGCCGCAGATGCCCCGCTCGCTGAACGCATCAGGGTCGAAGTCTCGCTGGCCATCGTCGATGTGATCAGATCCGACGAAAACCACAGGATGCGGGTCTGCGAAGCTCCGGACTGCAACGGGTTGCTGTTTGATCTTTCGCGCAACGGCTCAAAAAGATTTTGCAGCATTCGCTGCGGCAACCGGATGAACCAGCTGGCCTATCGCCAACGCGCCGCTGGGGTCACCTCGTCGCCAGAATAGGTGCCTGACTCAACAGCGGTTGCCCCCATCGCTCCTGCAGCAGCCGCTCAAGAGTGGCCCCGAGGCGGTAGAGCCGGGCATCCCCGCGAGCCGGTGCCATGATCTGAAATCCGACCGGCAACCCGTCCTCAGGGGCAAGCCCCATCGGCAACCCCATCCCCGGAACACCAGCGAGGTTTGCCGGGATCGTCGTCACATCGTTGAGATACATCGACAGCGGGTCGTCGATCTTGTCGCCCAACCGGAATGCGGTGGTGGGTGCCGAGGGCGAGACCAGAACATCCGCTTTCTCGAATGCCGCAGCGAAATCACGCTGAATGAGTGTGCGCACTTTCTGTGCACTGCCATAGTAGGCATCGTAATAACCAGCCGACAGGGCATAAGTTCCCAGAATGATGCGCCGTTTCACCTCGGGTCCGAAGCCTGCTTGCCGCGTCGCCGCCATGACCTCCTCGACGGTGCCGCTCACCGGAGCCCGCATGCCAAAGCGCACGGAATCAAATTTTGCCAGGTTGCTGGAGGCCTCAGCAGGAAGTATCACGTAATACGCGGCTACCGCATACTCGAAATGGGGAGCTGAGACCTCAACAATCTCAGCACCAGCATCCGCCAACAGTTCGAGAGCCTCATGAAACCGCTGGGAGACCCCGGCCTGAAAACCCGGACTATCTAATTCTGTGATAACCCCCACCCTCAAGCCTTTGAGATTCTCCGCCTGCGCCCCCGCGCGGGCTGCCTCAGCGAACGACGGCCACGCCTGCGCGAGAGAGGTGCTGTCACGGGGATCATGGCCACCGATAACATCATGCAGCAGTGCGGCATCGATAACAGTGCGGGCAACGGGACCGACCTGATCCAGCGAAGAAGCCAGCGCAATTGCACCGTAACGAGAAACGCCTCCATAGGTTGGCTTCACACCAACCGAGCCGGTGACAGCGGCCGGCTGGCGGATCGAGCCACCAGTATCAGAGCCGAGCGCAAGCGGAGCTTCGAACGCGGCCACCGCAGCAGCCGAGCCACCACCCGAACCACCAGGAATGCGCGACAAATCCCAAGGATTTTTGGTCGGCCCATACGCTGAATGTTCAGTGGATGACCCCATCGCGAACTCGTCCATATTTGTTTTACCGAGTGCAATAAGTCCGGCAGATTTTAGCTTCGCGACCGGTGTCGCATCGTAGGGCGGGATCCAACCCTCGAGAATCTTTGAGCCCGCGGTGGTGGGCATTCCCCTCGTGCACAGCACATCTTTGATGGCCACGGGAACCCCCGCAAGCGGTCCAAGCTTCTCTCCTGCAGCACGACGCGAGTCGATATCGGCGGCTGCCGCGAGTGCCTCGGCATTGATGTGCACAAAGGCGTGCACATCACCATCAACAGCGCTGATGCGATCAAGGTGCGCCTGGGTTGCCTCGACTGAACTAATCTCAGCAGAACTGAGTTTCGCCGCAAGCTCCGCTGCCGTGAGCTGGATAAGTTTGCTCATCCCCGCTCCCGAGGCAGAGATGCTCACTGCTGCTCCCCCAAAATTGCACTCACAACAAACCGACTACCGTCATGCTCTGGGGCACCAGCAAGAGCATCAGCCGTCGTCAGGGTCACACCAGGCACATCGGGCCGCAGCACATTAACAAGAGGAATCGGATGACTCGTCGCCGGAACATCCGCAGTTGCCACCTCATTGACCTTGGTGACCGAACCCACAATCACACCCAGCTCACCCGCAAACCTGAGGACTTCATCCGGTGTGAGCGCAATACGCGACAGTGCCGCGAGATGAGCCACCAACTCCGTCGTGATTGGTGCGCCATGAGCGCCCGGGCCGGTTTCAAGCATGGAACTCCCTAAGAAATCAGTGGGGACTCTCTCAGTCTATTCGGACGTTTTCTCTCGATGCGCACTCAAGACCCTCACTGCGAGAGAACATCAATACCAGGAGGCCTCACGAACCAGGCGCATGGCCTCTTTTTTCACGGTCGGCTCCAAACCCTCGATGAAAAGATGGCCGTCAAGGTGATCGGTTTCATGTTGCAAAGCCTGCGCCATCAGGCCGGTCCCGCTGAGTTCACAGGGCTTTCCTTCGCTATCGACTCCGGTAACCCGGGCATAAGGATGACGCAATCGGGGAAAAAAGAACCCCGGAACAGAGAGGCAACCTTCATCCACAAGCTCAGCTGTGCCGGAAACCTCCACCAGCACCGGGTTGATGATGTAGCCCACCGCTGAATCAATGTTGTAGCTAAAGGCCCTCAGCCCCACACCAATCTGGTTTGCCGCTACGCCCGCGCGTCCCGGAACGCGCACCGTGTCTAGTAAGTCCTGAACGAGGGCAGCAATACGAACATCTCCCACTCGGATCGGATCACAGACGGAACGGAGAACCGGATCACCGAATAAGCGAATCTGTCGTTCGGTCATCGAGTCACACTGGGCGCTGTGCAGGCAGGCCGTCGACCACCACAGCGGCGAGCTCACGCGCGGCATGACGCGTATTGGAAGACAAGTTGTGATAGTGAATAACCGATCCTGTCGCCAAAGCGGGATCGTACGGGATTCGAGCGATTGCGCGAACCCGCGAACGGAAGTGCGCCTCGATTTCTTCCAGCTTGACGAGATTAGTGCCCTGGGTGGCCGTGTTAAGCGCGACCACTGCATTCTTGACCAACTCCGGGTAGCCATTCGATTCCAACCAGGTCAGCGTCTCGGATGCGAGCCTGGCCTCATCGACGCTACCGCCAGAAACAATGACCACGGAATCTGCCCGCTTCAGAGTGGCACTCATTGCAGAATGCAGCATGCCCGTGCCACAATCGGTCACGGCGACTGAGTAGAAACGTTCCGCGATATCGGCAACGACGTTGTAGTCGTCCTGATCAAATGCCTCAGAAATTGTGGGATCTGGGTCAGAGGCAAGAATATCGAGACGAGTCGCGTCGCGAGAAATCAGGGCCTGAAACTCACTGAACGTCGTCACAGAGCGCGCCCGGGTGATAACGTCACGAACAGTCGCCCTGGTATTCCTGGTAATGCGCTCAGCGAGAGTTCCACGATCAGGATTTGCATCGATGGCGATAACCCGATCATTGCGCACATCGGCCATAGCCATTCCCAATAGCGCAGAGATCGTGGTTTTTCCCACCCCGCCCTTGCGAGTAAGGACCGCCACGAATCGAGTGCCGCCCTCGAAGTTTTTACCAATTCGAGCATTGAGTGACCGTCGTTCACGAACGGCGTAAGAATCACCGACATTGATGAGCCGGAAACTCATAATGTAGAGCAGGTTTTGCCAGAATCCCTCTGGTGCTGAGCTACCGTGCCGACGGGTATTCGTGACCAAGCGTTCCGATGTGAGCATGGTGGAAGGTTCAGATACCAAAGAAACCTCGCCGCGCTGTCGCCCGCGACGACTGTAGACGTCATCAGGTTCAGGAAGGGCTGGGATCACCTGCGGCTTTTCTTGCAACGCTCCGGGAAGACTTGCCACCTCGCCGGTGGCAACCGAAATTGTGGTGGTAACCGGGCCGGCAACAGTCAGGTAATCGGGTTGAATCGCGACATCGGTAATAGCCACTGCGGCTTCATCCTCTGGTGTCACATGGACCTGAACGGGTAGCGCAACCGTAAACGTCATACTCTCGGTGGCAGGTGGCACTACCACGGGCTCTTCCACAAGTCCGAAGTCCCCGCTTCTGCGGGTCTCATCGCCCACCGAGGCCCGAACAGGATTCACGCGGGGTGGGGCTTCCTGCTCGCCGAGTTGTTCCATAAAAATTTCATCCTCATTGCTTGTGCGCATAATGCTCACGTCTACTCCCCTTTTTCTTGCAAGCACCCAACTGTACCGAGCGGAGAGCAGTATAGCCTTTCACTTCCTCACGAAGCATGCAAAGCGCTATCATAGGTGCCTTAATCGTGACTACTCAATCTCGAGGATCAGATCCCCTCCATCTACTTGTTGAGTATGGAGGATTGCCACTCGCGTCACGATTCCGGCAACACTTGTCGTAATAGCAGCCTCCATTTTCATCGCTTCGATGGATGCCACGCTATGCCCCACCTCGACCGTGTCACCTTCAGAGACCTTGAGCGTCACGACACCAGAAAATGGTGCCGCGATATGTCCAGGCCTGCCGAGGTCAGCTTTCTGCGCCGCAATGGTGTGGACTGCAACACTCAGGTCACGGACAAGGACAGGCCGCAGCTGACCATTGAGCGTGGCCATGACCGTGCGCATCCCCTTCTCATCAGCTTCACCGATGGCTTCGAGACCAAGATAAAGGCTCACGCCTTTCGCAATGTCTATGACGTGCTCAACACCGTGGCGTAACCCATAGAGGTAGTCGATCGTGTTGAGAACCGAGAGATCACCATAAGATTCACGGCTCTGCTCGAAGATCTTGGTCGGCCCGGAGAAAAGAAGCCGATTCAGCGCCGCCCGGCGCTGAAGAGAATCACCATCAAGAGCCTGCTGATCGAGAGCAGTAATCGGTTCAACGTCGATCTTCACCGTCCTCCCCTGCAACACTTTCGCGCGGAACGGTTCCGGCCAGCCACCGGGAAGTTCGCCAAGTTCTCCTGCCATGAAGCCGATCACCGAATCCGGTATGTCGTATTTTTCGGGATTCTGTTCAAAATCAGCGGGGTCAGCATCTGCTGCAGCCAGCGCAAGAGCAAGGTCGCCCACGACCTTCGACGAAGGGGTCACCTTGGGCGGCCGACCAAGAATACGGTTTGCAGCCGCGTAAAGATCCTCGATCTTCTCAAACTGATCTGCAAGCCCGAGCGCAATCGCTTGCTGTCGTAGGTTAGAGAGCTGACCACCAGGGATTTCGTGATTGTAGACACGACCGGTTGGACCGGCTAATCCAGACTCAAAGGGTTTGTAAACCCGACGAACCGCCTCCCAGTACGGTTCCAGATCGGAAACGCCAGCTAAGGAAATCCCGGTATCACGGTCGGTGTGAGCCAGAGCCGCAACGAGCGCGGAAGCGGAAGGCTGACTGGTGGTTCCCGCCATGGGAGCACTCGCCACATCAACAGCATCCGCTCCAGCACGAGCCGCCGCCAGCACAGTAGCCAACTGTCCACCAGCGGTGTCATGGGTGTGCACATGCACAGGAAGGTCAAAACGCTCCCGCAATGCTGTCACAAGACGGAACGCCGCCTCGGCTCTTAACAATCCCGCCATGTCTTTGATCGCCAGGATGTGCGCACCCGCCTCAACCATCTGTTCCGCGAGTCGCAGGTAGTAATCGAGTGTGTAGAGATTCTCAGCAGGATTAAGCAGATCACCGGTGTAGCACATCGCTACCTCAGCTACTGCCGTCGTGGTGGACGCCACGGCGTCGATCGCGGGGCGCATCTGCTCAACATCATTAAGAGCATCGAAGATGCGGAAGATATCAACACCGCTGGAGGCAGCCTCCCGAACAAAGGCATCTGTTACCTGCGTGGGGTAGGGCGTGTAGCCCACAGTGTTACGACCGCGGAGCAGCATCTGGATGGCAATGTTGGGCACAGCCTCACGCATCGTTGACAGTCGTTCCCAGGGATCCTCGCCCAAGAAGCGGAGGGCAACATCATAAGTGGCCCCACCCCAAGCCTCCACCGAGAGAAGCTCCGGAGTGAGACGAGCAACGTGCGGCAGCACAGCAGCGAGGTCTCGCGTTCGCACACGAGTAGCGAGCAAAGACTGATGCGCGTCACGAAAAGTGGTCTCGGTCACCGCGAGTGGCTTCTGGGCACGCAGCGACTGGGCGAAGCCAACCGGGCCTAACTCCAGCAAACGCTGACGCGACCCTGCCGGAGCAGGCACGCTGAGATCAGTCGCCGGCAATTTGATGCTCGGATCGATGAGCCCAAGACCGCTGCCATGGGGCTGATTGACGGTAACATCGGCCAACCAGTTAAGAATTTTTGTGCCACGATCCTTCGATTGACGGCCACGGGCAAGCCAGGGGCGTTCCTCAATGAAGGGCGTGCTCACATCGCCGGCAATAAAGTCTGGGTCGTCTAGCACAGCCTGCAAGAAAGGGATGTTGGTGGTGACGCCGCGTAGGCGAAACTCGGCAAGTCCGCGCCTGGCCCGAGTCACGGCCTCGGCAAAGTTACGACCACGACAGATCATCTTCACCAGCATCGAGTCGAAGTAAGGGGAAATCTGGGCACCGGCAGCAACAGTGCCACCATCAAGTCGAATGCCAGCCCCACCCGGCGAACGGTAGGTAGTGATCTTGCCGGTGTCTGGCCGAAACCCGGATGCAGGATCTTCGGTCGTGATACGACATTGCAACGCTGCCCCTCGAATATGCACGTTTTCTTGCTCAAGGCCAAGTTCAGCCAATGATTGACCGAAAGCGATGCACATCTGCGATTGCACCAGGTCGACATCAGTCACCTCCTCGGTCACCGTGTGCTCGACCTGAATACGAGGGTTCATTTCAATGAAGAAATGCTGCCCTTGGCGCTCACCCGCCGTGTCGAGGAGGAATTCAACGGTTCCCGCGTTGGCGTAATTGATCGATTTGGCGAACGCAATGGCGTCTCTATACATCGCCTGCCGAATGTTCTCGTCAAGGTTAGGCGCTGGCGCTATTTCGACAACTTTCTGGTGCCGACGCTGGACCGAACAATCACGTTCGAAAAGGTGGATTGTGTTTCCCTGCGTGTCAGCGAGAATCTGCACCTCAATATGACGAGGTCGCACCACCGCCTGTTCCAGAAACATCGTGGGGTCACCGAAAGCGCTATCTGCTTCGCGCATGGCCTCTTCAAGGGCGCCGCGCAGGGCATCCTTGGTCTCGACCCGGCGCATTCCGCGCCCACCACCACCGGCAACCGCTTTGGCGAAAAGAGGAAAGCCGATCTGATCGGCACCTTCCAGAAGCTCTTCGAGATCGCGAGAGGCCGGGGTTGATGCCAGAACAGGGACCCCAGCATTAATCGCACGCTGCTTGGCAGTGACCTTATTGCCTGCCATCTCGAGGACACTCGTCGGCGGGCCGATGAACGCTATTCCTACTTCGGCCGCCGCCTGAGCAAGATCAGGGTTCTCGGAAAGAAAACCGTAGCCAGGATAAATCGCGTCTGCGCCGCACTCCTGGGCAACCCTGATGATCTCGCTCACGTCTAGATAGGCCCTGACAGGGTGGCCTTTGACACCAATCTGATAGGCCTCATCTGCCTTGAGTCGATGCATCGAGTTGCGATCTTCCCAAGGGAAAACCGCCACGGTCTTCGCGCCCAGCTCGAAAGCCGCGCGCATGGCACGGATCGCAATTTCACCACGGTTTGCGACAAGAATCTTTGTGAACATCCGGTCCTTTCCTGACAGCATCCAGTTTAAGGCGGTCAAACACTGGAAGTTATCTAAAACAACTGCCGAAAAACAACAACGATTTAGGTTCTACAACAGTACTGAAGGTATCGTCGTTACTCGTGCATGTACTCAGTGTGAGCTCCCTCAAGGGAGGCGTAGGAAAGACCACCGTGACGCTTGGACTCGCCTCCGCAGCGTTTGCTCATGGGGTTCGAACCCTCGTTGTGGATCTCGACCCACAGTCTGATGTCTCTACCGGTATGGATATCGTGATCGGCGGGAATCTCAATATCGCAGACGTTCTTGCCTCTCCGAAAGAAAAAATTGTGCGTGCTGCTATTGCGCCCAGCGGGTGGATCAAGGGGCGGCCGGGCAAGGTTGATGTTCTGATTGGATCGCCATCAGCTATCAACTTCGATGGACCGCACCCCAGCATCCGAGATATTTGGAAACTTGAAGAAGCTCTCGCCCATGTCGAAGCCGACTACGACCTGGTCCTCGTTGACTGCGCGCCCTCGCTCAACGCGCTGACCCGCACTGCCTGGGCTGCGAGTGATCGGGTCACCATTGTCACCGAACCTGGTTTGTTTTCGGTTGCGGCTGCCGACCGGGCCCTCCGAGCAATTGAAGAAATCCGTCGAGGTCTTTCCCCTCGTCTTCAGCCTCTCGGGATCATCGTCAACCGCTTACGTGCCCAATCGCTTGAGCATCAATTCCGCATCAAGGAGCTGCGAGACATGTTTGGCCCTCTTGTGCTGAGTCCACAGTTACCCGAGCGCACCTCTTTGCAGCAAGCACAGGGGGCCGCAAAACCTCTTCATGTCTGGCCAGGTGAGAGTGCCCAAGAGATGGCACGCAATTTTGACCAACTTCTCGAACGCATCATGAGAACAGCACGCATTGGTGACTACGCCCACGAACCTGCCTAAACAGTGATCACGCCGTCAGGGGGATGCTGTCCCTCCGGATCTTTTCGGCTTCGACTTAACTCAACTTCACACCAGCTCAACTGATCAGAGCGATGGCACCGAAAACTATGAGGCGCGGACCGCCCGGCGCTTGGCCAATTCATCGAGAGGATCATCGACCCGGTCTGAACCAAGCTGCACGAGATCATGCTCGACCTCACGGAGCACCTTACCCACAGCGATCCCAAAGACGCCTTGGCCGCGGCTGACCAGGTCAATCACTTCATCGTTAGAGGTGCAGAGGTAAACACTGGCACCATCGCTCATCAGGGTAGTTTGAGCAAGGTCGCTGATGCCAGATTCGCGCAACTGATTAACCGCAACACGAATCTGTTGCAGTGAGATCCCGGTATCCAGTAAGCGCTTGACGAGTTTCAGAACAAGGATGTCGCGAAAGCCATACAGCCGCTGTGAACCCGAGCCTGCTGCTCCGCGAACAGTAGGCTCCACAAGTTGGGTACGAGCCCAATAATCCAGTTGACGATAGCTGATACCGGCAGCTCTGGCAGCGACAGCTCCTCGGTAGCCTGCAGCGCTGTCGAGTTCCGGCATGCCATCGGTAAAAAGCAGTCCGAGGTCGTAGCGGGATTCCTCGCTACGGCTGAGTTCACTCATGACACAGGCCCCTTAATGCTGGAGAGTACAAACATTCATCGTGAAGTTAAGACTTAGTGTTGCTTCTATCACCTAAAGTACTCACGCCCTCGGTCACCACAGCAGACATTCGCTAGGCGTGTTGAAACCAAGGACATAGCGAAAGTACTACGAATCGAGTCTGGCGAGGGCAGATCGGATAAGACTGCCACGAACAATTTCGAGTTGTTCAGCAATTTCCCGTGCCATTTCCGCAGCTCTCGCACGACTTGAGGCGTCTTTGCGACGCGCTACTGGCATCAGAGCGTTCTCAATGAGCCCCAACTCACGCTCCGCAGCAGCACGAAAACCGCGCAGATGCCGTGGCTCAATCCCGGAACGCTGTAACTCAACGAGAGACCGCAAGACCGAAAGAGAATCCTCACCGAAGACATCTGAGGCGATAATCAGCGAAGCAGAAATGGCATCACTCAGCAGCATTGCGTGAGCCCCGGCCTCGCGAATGAGTTCGTCGCGACTGAACTTGCGCTCAGAAGAAAGCATCGACGTTCCCACAGCTGTGCCGCCAGGAATTTCCGGAGACCGGCCAGCGTCGAGATCAACAAGATAGCCCCTAATAACCTTCAACGGAAGGTAATGATCCCGCTGCATCGTGAGAATAAAACGCAATCGCTCCAGATCTGCCGGAGAAAATTTGCGATAACCAGACTCTGTTCGCGCAGGAGAAACCAGCTGACGTTCCTCAAGAAATCGGAGCTTCGATGGGGTTAGATCGGGAAATTCCGGATTCAGTTTGGCAAGAATTTGGCCAATGCTCAGAAGGCTCGGGTGCCCAGTGGTTCGCGAGTGGCGGGCAGCACCCGCCACTACCGTTGAGCCAGATGCGCGAGGTCGAGTCGTGACGCATAGAAGGTCAGACGGAACTTGCCAACTTGAACCTCAGCGCCGTCACTCAAAAGAGCCGTGTCAATACGAACGCCATCGAAATAGGTTCCGTTGAGAGACCCGCTATCTTTGACCCGAAAAACGGTGCCGTGACGCAGAAACTCTGCATGTCGACGAGAAACCGTCACATCGTCCAGAAAAATATCAGCCTCGGGATGACGCCCCACTGTGGTGACATCGGTGTCAAGAAGAAAACGAGCCCCCACATCAGGCCCACGGCGCACTATCAGTAGAGCGGAACCCGAGGGCAGAGCGGCAATCGCCTCTTGCTCTTCAGGGGAGGTCGAGTTATCGAGAGCAGCAAGCTGTGCCGCAAACTCTTCACCATAGGTTACGGTCGTGTCGTCGCGCGATGTTGGCGTTTCTTCAGGCACAGCTTCTCTCAGTTCAGGCTCATTGACGCTAGCATCATCGTTTAGTCCGGCACCGCCGGTGTGGTTATCTTCAGCCATAGTTTCTCCCCCGTACAGACCACAGTATCGGATTCCGGGGCGGCTCGAACCCACCACTTGGCCGCAGAGTTGCAATATCAGCGGAAAGGCGATGCTGATGGGCAAGTCACAGTCGCTCGCCGCGTTTCGTACGCTCGCCACGCCGTGCGTCGGGATAACGTGATGACATGTCGTGCATACGGTTCAACACAAGCGCTCAGCTAGCGCAGATGAAAGCCATGGCACCAACCATGCTCACGCCGGAACAGGCAGCGGTGTCGCATCCCGCACCCGAAGTGACCACGAGCAAAATCGAACGACTGCGGCTACTCGCCACCGACACCAAGTCAAAAATCCGCGAGAGCGTTGCCAGTAACCGTCACACCCCAGAAGATCTTTTTGCCATCCTGGCCCAAGACCCGGATGAAGGAGTGCGCGCCTGCGTCGCCCGAAACGAATCTGCTCCCTGTGATGTGCTTCGTTCTCTTGCTGATGACGAATCAGAGCGCGTGCGTGGTTTTCTTGCCCTGAATTTCTTCGTTCCGGTCGACACGATGGAACGCCTAGCCAACGACCATAGTGCGATAGTGCGTTCTTTGGTTCAGTGGAAAACAGACCTGACCGCAACGCGAGAGCCCGATGTCCTCATTAACGCCAGTCCGAGTCGATAGCTGGTTGTGGGTGAGCGCCAGCATCGTCGTCAACGCCTACGAAGAGACGAGCCCGCCTCCTCCCCGGCTGGAGGGTCCCGCACGGCTGGCGCAACGAGACCGGGAGTCCACGCAAACGTGAGCATCGTGGTTTGGAGAAGTTTCGTCGCCTTGACGGGATACGCTCTATAAACGAGCAGAGCATTCATACCTGAGGAGTCACCATGGCTGATAAATCACCAAAAAAATCAAGCGCAAAAACTGCCGCAAGCAAGTCTCTCAAAGAAAAACGCGCAGAAAAAAAAGACAAAGCAGCACAGAAACGCAAGGACTGAGCGGGCAGTAGGTCAACGACGCGGAGCAGCGCGCCGACGGTCGTTATGAATCAAGGCCCCCGAGTCGCCGCAACACGACCGCAAGAAGTGTGCCCTCAGCATCCGGAATTACATGGTGGTTAAGGTATATTCCTTCGAGCCAAGGGAGGACCTCGGCGGCGGGCAGCCCGACCTTCTCCCAGTCAACCCCTGGTAGCGCATGTGAGCGCGGCGTTCCCGTCTGAGGATCGGTCCAGGCTTCGGCGATCAACCCATCGGGGGTTGTATCGTCGGGCGACCACGCCAAAGCAATCGGGTGGTTCTCGCCCTCGATGTGGTCATGCTGAACGGTCCCGGCACCGAGCCACGGTAGGGTCATCAGCTCCCCCTCGACCTCAACGTCGATGAGATCAAGCTGGGTGGGAGCGTCAACCTCGCAAACATAGAGGTCAAAGCCTGCGTCATGCCACGCTCCGGCCTGGGTGATCTCGTCAAGAAGGCCCGGCATAAGATGGTGGAAATCGGTAGCAAGGAGACTAGCCCACTCGACTAAAACCTTCGTATCGGCATCGGACCACGGGCTGGAATCATCGTGCTGATCATCACGGCCATGGAAGTGATGCTCAACGCCGGTCGCTGAGGTTTCCAAGTGCAGCTGCCCGCCATCGAGCTCGATGAAGAGAGCACTAGAACCAGACTCGTCATCCCAGTCAGCAAACATCTCAAGCGCGGCAAAATGTTGCGGCAGCGACACCGCGGCTGCACGCTTGGGCCCCAGGTTGAGAACCGCCCGAAGTCGTGTGTTCGGCATGCGCAGGCTTAGATCGGTCACTGATCTATTCTACGAGATCGCGTCACCGGCCAGAATTCGCCCGTGGCCCGATGCCGATCTTCATCCGCAACTCTCACGATTCACATGAAGGAGATATCCGCGTTTCAAGCTCAACTGCCGCAGAAAAACTCGGCGAAAAGCAGTTTCTTCTTCATCTGGCAGAGATGCGCGGGATGCCACGGCGCAGCACACTGGCGACTGGCGACTGGCGACTGGCGACTGGCGACTGGCGACTGGCGACTGGCGACTGGACACAGTAAGACGTGACCCAACCCAGGTTCACAAGTTTCCCCTATATCTTGCGAGATCACAGTGTCGGGCTGACAGGATTGAACCTGCGACCCCTTGACTCCCAGGCGTCCAAAGAGCGCCGGTCTCACCCAAAACCGCGTGATTCTGCGGTTCAGATCATACAGAGCAGGTCATGCGATGCATGGTTTGCATGAATCTGGTCCCCTTTGGGTCCCCCTCACCGTAGCGCGGGTCAGACCTCAGTCACGGTCGCGATCTGCTGTTCTGCAATCTGCTGTCTAACAGGTGTCCAGAGATCGACCTCGACCGTAGGCGATTCGATGCTGACGACAAGCGAATAGTCCACGCCATTGTCGCTCTGATCGTAGAGTTGGCGGCTTTTCCACCAGCCTGCGACTGGATAGACCGCTACTGCTTCCTTGCTTGCAAGGTCAGTTGCGGTTCCGGTCCAGATGTCGGTGTGCAGCGATCCCGGCGCCTTCTGCTGATCGCTGCCGAACAACCACCCTTTCTCGGTGTCAAGAGAGAGCGGCTTCTCCCCATCAGCTCTTGCTCGGGTGTTGATGCGCTGACGGAAGGAATCGATGTTCTCTTCGGGGCGGCGAGTAGCGAATCGGAGGCCGTGGGAGTTGTAGACGTAACGTCCAGCCCATCCTCGGCTGGACGGATTCGGCTCGACGAAGTAGGACAAAGTCACGCGCATTGTTACCGGAGTCTCGCCAAGGTCGCTGAGCTGCTGGATCGGCCACGGCAACTGGTGAAGATTCATCTCGCGCACCTTGCCATTATTGGCGTTGCCGTCGCGTTCGTATGGATGAATGGAAGCCTCTGCGATGAGAGTCAGTGCGTTGGAAGCGCTGTAGACAGCTCGATCCAGGCTTGGGACTCCCATCCCATAGCGACGGAGCAAGTTCACCAGCTTCTTCTTGGTCTCAGCGCCGTCGAAACGTGTCTGCATCGCATTGGTCCACTGCGCGGAGTGGACGATGAGTGCCCGGACTGTTTCAGGCCTCAAGTGCGGGTACGCGGCGTAGATGTCGCCCACAATCGCAGCAACTTGCGCGGTCGCGGCTGATGTGTCCCTGGTAGTGGTGAAGTAACCCTCCCCCGGACCCTGAAGACGAGTCGTCAGCACAGCGAGGTTAGGAGGTGTGTCAACTGCCGAACCATCGGGGGTTCTGGCGAGGTTACCGCCGGTTGCAACGACATCGGGCTTAAATGGCCACCGCTTGCGATCAAACGAGACGGAAGTTCTACTCGTCGGCGACAACTCGCCGCGTCGCGCGATAGGAACGTATCCTTCGAAATCGACCGATGCCCCGGCCATATCGTCGTGTTCGGAGTATGCGCCCACCGTGAGTCCGTTCCAGGACTGTGCGGGATCCTCAACCGCTTCCACGTCGCTTCGGTCGAGATGATCGTCTTCGGATCGAACATCCCTGACATTCCCGGCTGAGATAACGAAAAGCCTTGGAACTCGCGCCTCATCACGATCCAAGTACGTGAATTTGGGCGCGGTATCGTCGATAGCGCGCCCGTAGGCCAGCGCGTCTACAGTGGCCGACCACGCAGTCGGACGCCCTGATTCCTGTCGAGGTCGCGGTAACGCTTCGTCACCATTGCTGACCGTTTCCTCACCAGCCGTGGCAGTGATTGCAAGCATGAATACGCGCTTGCGATCCGGAGCGGAGATCTCTGGCTGGTCGACCGCACGAGCAGTGACCGCCCCGTAGACGTCCGGATCATTGTCATGACGATCCGGAAGGACTTTGACTGATTCAAGTCGGTGTCGGAGCCGAATAACATGCGAGCCGAGGATTGCTGCTTGGAGGTCACCATACAGGCGAGCCCGGCCATCTCGGTGCCATGGGGCCAGATGGTAACGTCACGACGCCAGCTTGGGTCAGCCGTGTGATGATCCTGGTCCGCAAGGGAGCCTTCAATGAGCGGGTGATTTGCTTGGACGCCGCGATCCAGGATGCACACGACCGGCGCATCAGCAGCCGCGAACTCGACACGCTGCTGAAGTTCGTCGACCCATTCCCGCTGTTCTGAGGCGTACAGCTCCGGAAGGTAGTTGGAGACTTCATGTGGTCGTCGTAGTTCCGCTATGTCGTCAATGGTGCTGAACGCCGTCGCGAGCTGACCCGCTGTGGCCTGCATGAGGACCACGGTCCGGTCCTCAAACCCCAGGTAGTGCGCACTAGTTTTGAGATTGTGAGCGGTGGCGAACGCGGTGAGACGTTGGCGTTCCTTGCCATCCCTCTTTCGGAGCCAGATCTCCCACCAATGCAGCACGCTATTGGCTGCCGGGAACTGCTCGTCGAGGTCAGTCCAGAGTTCCCGGATCGTTGCGCGACGGATGGACTCGATTCCATCGACGAGGGTCGCGTTCTTGGTCTTGCCTTCGGCGGCGGCCGCTACATACTCCGTCAGCTTGTCGAGAAAGTACTGCTTCTTACCGTCAGGGATGAAGACCGTAGCTTCAAGAACCGGCCCGGAAGGTCGACGAATCTCTCGAACCGCGACAAGCTCGGGTTGCTCTCCGCTGCGGCGAACGTCGAGGCTTTCGATCGCAAGTTCCAGAACTGGGGATGAAACAAATGTAATGTACGTGCCGTCAGTCTGCGACGCTTCTTCACGTGCTGGCCAAGCAGTCTCAAACTCCTCGACGAGCCGTTCACCGTGCTCTGTTCGATCACCTGCGAACCCACGCTTCTCTCCGCCGCCACCGGGGCCCGCGAGCGTAAACGGCTCAGTGCGGGGCGGCGTTGGCACAACGATGTGCGGACGATCTCTTTCAGCCATTCGTGCTAGACGGCCTGTGGATAGGCATTGGAGGAACGGGGCCGTTCCTCCAATGCGGAGACGATGTCGTCAGTAAGCACCCGACTGCGTCCGCTAAGCACCGTACGCTTCGCTGCATTCTCTGCAGCGGTAGCTATCTCGGCATGGCTGAGGCCACGGGCAGCCGGTACGATCCGCGCCCAACTGAGATTTCCGATCTGGAAAGAAGCGAGCCGGTTCTTGATGACGGACTCGACGGACGAATCATCAGGGAGAGTGAAGTCCATCACCGTGTCAAAACGTCGGAACAAGGCGTTATCAAGCAACCGTGGGTGGTTTGTGGCCGCGATGATGACGCTCTCGGAGGTGTCTTCTTCAAGGAACTGAAGGAACGAGTTCAGCACACGCCGTATCTCTCCGACATCGTTCTGCGCAGCCCTGTCCCCGCCAAGTGCATCGACCTCGTCGAAGAGGTAAACGCCGCGAGTCTCCGCGAGCGCATCGAACACGAGGCGTAGCTTCGCCGCCGTCTCCCCCATGAACTTCGTCAATACGGTGTCGAGGCGGATTGCGAAAAGCGGCAACCGCAGTTCGCCCGCAGCCACACGGGCAGTCGATGTCTTACCCGTACCTGGGGGGCCGGTGAGCAGCAGGCGACGCGCGGGTGACAGGCCGTGCTTTTCTAGGGCATCGCGTTGGCGCTGTTCAAGAAGTATGTGTCGCAAGCGCTCAGAGAGCTTCTCAGTAAGGACAAGGTCTCCGAGGCGAGCGTCAGGGTAGGAGACGTTGAGAAGTGCCCCGAGTTCACCTTTTGGCTGAGCAAATGGGACGACAGCCGCGACTTTGGCACGTGTGTCAGAGCGCACTTGCAGGTCGTTGACCAGGTCTCGCAGCTCTTGTGCAAACTTGGCCTGACCAGACCGCGCAGCCTTGGCTGCGACTTGCATCGCTACTGCATAAAATTGAGGATCATCACCGTCGGCATGGCTCTTGACGAGCGCCTTAAGTTGATCGTTGGTCGCCATGTGGGACCTCCTCTCAACGCGCTCCCGCCTCCCGATGGGTACGGACAAGCTCAGTCTAGCCGGGCGCCACTGACATCAAGGTGAGGCTGGCGCGGTCCCCGAGCATGGAATTCGCGGGCTTTCGAGGTTCGGCGCAAAGGAGTCGACGATCACGCTAAACCTTCGTGGCCGACCGTGATCGGCCACCCGTGCGCCTCATTCTGCAGGTTTCGCCGTCACGAAGCCTTCCTTCGCCATTACACGTCTGCGTCGTGAGTACATGCGCTCCAGGATTGGCACGTTCTTGTCACGGTAGTCGTGAATGATCGCGGGCATGGATTGCTCTGCTCGTCCACGCGTGATGCGGCCGATCTGCTGAATGACGCGCCCTTTGAAGGAGATTGGAACGGTGAGGAAGAGCGTGTTGAGACTCGGGAGATCGAGGCCTTCGCCGGCGATCTTGTCGATGGCGACGAGGACGAACGGTTGTTGCTGCACGTCCATCTCCTCGAGTGATCGCCTGATCTCACGGCGCTTGCCGGCGGTGAGGCGCCCGTGGAGCCGGATCACCGGCGATGCGCATGGTTCCAGTGCGTTCGCGAGGGCCTCGAGGTGTTCGAGCCTGTTCGTCAGTACAAGGCAGGTACGACCCTGGTCAGCTGCTCCGCTAATGTGCCGGGCGATCATCGTGTTGCGCTCGGCATCGGCGGCGAGTTCCGAGTAGATCGCTTGGATGGAGGGGCCGTCGGTTCCGTGTTCTTCAGTGCGGAAGGTCGTCTCATGGACGACCATCTCGCGAGCGACGCGATCAGCAGTGTCGACCACGTGGCGGATCGGACCGCACTGCATCGTGATTAGTCCGTTCATTTGATCGGCACGGTAAGGGGTCGCCGTCATCCCTGCCTAGTAACGGACATTGACGTTGCGCATGGCGGCTTCGGTTGCTTGCGCTGCGACAGCATGGCATTCGTCGATGATGACTTGCCCGTACTCCTCCAGGATGCTGGGGTCGGCGTTCCGATGCGAGACCGACTGCATCATGATCAGGTCCACGACCCCACGCCGTTTCCGTCGCCCCGCCCCGAGCTGGCCAATCTGGCCATCGGTCAGGCCGAGAAACTGCTTGAGACGCTCGCGCCACTGGGCGAGCAGTTCTGCACGATTCACGAGGATCACCGTCGG
>JBOFDJ010000054.1:0-2313 GCA_051646885.1 Rhodoglobus sp. | reverse complement strand
GAGGGATCGAACGCATCCCCGGGAGCGGCGTTCGCCGCTAAGGGCACGACCAGCGCGGAGGCGATCACTGCGAGAGCAGCGATCCCACCAGAAAGGCACCGCGCAAACAGTGAACCCTTGCCGCTACCCAGAAAGAAAGACGACTTTGTCATGAAATACTCCCCCGAATTTGTATCTCAACGCTTCAATTCAAGTTGAACATACATTATTTTTGTTGTGCGGACACAAACTGCTGCCAACCTACACCCTAAGCAGGGTTTCTTGTCGTCACCCCGGCCCCTACGGAGACAAAAGATTTCACACTCACCCGAGAAATCTCATGATGATCGGTGAGCGACCCGCTACTGGATGCCCAGCCGAGCTTGACGGTAGGAGTCGCCGCAAAAATGCTCGGCACGGCCACCGCCATTGTCGGGATTCCCGCCGCCACGTCTGCGCCCCAATAGACCTTCACCTTCGGGTCCTTCTGCGACGGCGGATCCACGGTGATCCGCACCGGCGTGCCCGCCGGGCGATCCGCAGCCGCGGACCTCATACCGCTCACCGACAAGCCCTGCGCGAGAAGACAGTACCCAGAGCTGGAGCTCTCACTCGTCACATCACCGGCCGGCCCACGCACCGCAAGAACCTCAGGCACACGGCCCGGGTTCGAGGGCTGGACCTCGCAATTCGGGTCGTTATAGGACAGGGGAAAGTTGCCATGGGCATCCATCCCCACACCGAGCAACGCATGGGGAAGACCAGGAAGTGCACCAGTGCCTCCGGTGTTATAGCCCAGGTTCTCGCCGCTGGCCCCCAGCTCGTCTAGGGCATATCTGCCATCAATAAGGAAGAAGGAGATTCCGTCAGCACCCGTACCACCCCACTGATACTGAGTAAAGGAGACGTCCAAGCCAGCACGGGTCGGCAGCGGGGAGTCGAACATCACCGCACCAGCTGCACCCTTGGCCGTCGAGGTCAGTCTTAGCACCCCGCTTCCGGCGACATCAGTCGCACCAGCAGCGCATGAACTCGGCACCGAGCCAGCACCACCGGGAGCGGTTAGACACGGGGTAAAGTTTCCGGCAGTAGTGAATTTTGCTGAGGACACCGTGTTGCTGGAGAAGGTTTCGCTCAACACCACGGTTGCCGCCGAGGATGAACCGCCGACACCCAGCGCCAGCGCCGCCGCGATGATCGTGGCGGTCAACGCCGCAATCACACGCCTGCGGTCACGAGCCGAAAAGGGGAAAGGATGTGACAACTCTGTCATCTCAACAATCTGCTCAGTTCGGGCAGCCGCACAGCACGCCCGAGAGTACTCTTTCGGATATCGCGACACCACTACTAGCCCCCTTTTGGCGGACCCACCCTGTACCCCGATGCCATCAGCATAGCCGCAGTGGTTCGGGCAGGCGACACCAGCGGCAAGAATAGAACAGTGACCCCCTCCACCGCACTCGCCGGAATCTCGCATGGCACCTCGTCACCCGAAGGCCAGGCCGCCGTGGCCGCACTCATGTCAGCGGTCGCCCAAACCCTCCCCGACATCGAGGTCGCTGCCGGCTTCGTCGATGTGCAGCATCCCGACACCGAAGAAACACTGAACAGCCTCCCGCCGGGAGTCTCCGCGACGATCGTGCCCCTGCTGCTCTCTGCCGGGTACCACGTGCACGTCGACCTCACCGACTCGGTGCGCGCCCAGTCGGAGCGCACCGTCACCCTCGGCGGTGCGCTGGGGCCGGATGAGCGGCTTACCGAGCTGCTCCTTCAGCGCTTGCGCGAGGCGGGACTCAAGGATGACGACACCCTCGTTCTCGCGGTCGCCGGGTCGAGCGATGCGCGGGCCGTGGTCGACTGCCGCGCGGTGGCGGCATCACTGGCGGCGGCATCCGGTCATCAGGTCACTCTCGGTTTTCTGTCAGCGGCCCAGCCCAGGCTGCGGGATGCCGTGGCCAGCGCCCGGGCAGCAGCGCCCGGCAGGCGCGTAATGGTCAGCAGTTACCTGCTCGCGCCCGGCTATTTTCAGGATCTCGCGGTCGCGGCGGGCGGGGATGTGACCACCGAACCGCTGCTGCTGGCCCGGGGCCCGGCGCCCCAGCAGCTCGTGGATGTTGTGATCGACCGATACCGCAGCTGCACCTCCTGCACGACCTGCGGTGGGTTCTGCCAACGGGGAACCTGAGGGCGGCGTGGGTCACAACCAGCACCGCCGAACATTACGGCGAAGAGGGGGGTGGGGTCGGGCTCTGCTGTTGTTGTTTCTGGTATTCGGCGTCGAGTTCATCGATAATCTCACTCATATTCCCCGTGACACAATCACTGAAGCCGCCT
>JBOFDJ010000053.1:0-66599 GCA_051646885.1 Rhodoglobus sp. | reverse complement strand
CGGCAGTGGCGGTGGCCAGCGATGGCAGTGCCCGCGAGCTACCTGCGACACTATCTAAAAGAGATGCATCTGGCATACTTCTCGAAGCGGTGATCGGATCCATCGGCGAGGCCGTCTAGCGGAAAATACAGCTGCTAGTTAGACATCAATCCGAGCTCTATTAAGGCCGTTACCCGCAATGATGAACTCCTTACGGGGCGCGACCTCGTTACCCATCAAAAGTTCGAACACCGCAGCGGCCTTTTCGGCATCAGGAGCGTTAATGCGGCGCAGGGTGCGGTGGCGACGGTCCATCGTTGTTGTCGCCAACTGATCGGCATCCATTTCACCCAACCCCTTATACCGTTGAATCGGATCTTGATACTTCTTGCCCGTTTTCTTCAGTTCGGCAAGAACAGCGTTGAGTTCGCTCTCTGAATAAGTGTATGTCGTCTGATTGGGTTTCGAACCGGGGTTGACCGTGATCACTCTGTGTAAGGGAGGCACCGCCGCATAGACCTTACCCGCCGTAATCATCTCAGGCATGTAGCGAAAAAACAGCGTCAAAAGGAGGGTACGGATGTGAGCACCATCAACATCAGCATCAGCCATGATGATGACCTTGTCGTAGCGTCGAGAGTCAAGATCGAAGCTGCGACCCGACCCAGCACCGATGACCTGAATAATCGATGCACACTCGGTGTTAGAGAGCATGTCACTCACTGATGCTTTTTGCACATTGAGAATTTTTCCGCGAATCGGCAACAGGGCTTGATACTCACTATCACGACCAAGCTTCGCTGTACCGAGAGCCGAATCACCCTCCACAATAAAAAGCTCAGTGTTGGCAACATCGTGTGAACGACAATCCACAAGCTTTGCAGGCAAAGATGAGCTCTCGAGGGCATTCTTGCGGCGCTGAGTCTCTTTATGTGCACGCGCAGATATTCGCGACTTCATCTCGGCGACGATTTTGTCAAGGATCAGAGCCGACTGGACTTTGTCGTCTCTCTTCGGCGAAGCGAATCGCTGAGCCATCGAACTGGCGATTACCTGTGCCACAATGGCGCGCACCGCCGGAGTTCCCAAAACCTCTTTAGTCTGACCCTCAAACTGCGGCTCGGGTAGCCGCACCGTCAGTACAGCGGTGAGACCTGCAAGAATGTCATCCTTCTCCAGCTTGTCCTGGCCCATCTTCAGCCGACGAGCGTTTTTTTCTACCTCTGAACGAAGAAGTTTGAGCATTCCCTGCTCGAATCCAAGCTGGTGTGTTCCCCCTTTCGGGGTGGCGATGATATTGACGAAACTCTTCACCGTGGTGTCATAACCAGTACCCCACCGCAGGGCGATATCGACATCACACTGTCGCGAAAGCTCTGTCGGGATCATGTGCCCATTGGCCTGAAGAACCGGAACCGTCTCGGTAAATGTTCCCGCTCCGCTGATCCGCCATGTATCCATTAGCGCGGGGTCCGGGGCCAGGTACTCAACAAATTCTGTGATCCCTCCCTGAAACTGATAACTCTCATGGGTGGGCTCGGTGGGTCGTTCGTCGGTAATATCGATCCGCAGCCCCGAAACCAGAAACGCCGTCTGTCGGGCGCGATCCACCAATTCTTCGGTCTGAAAAGCGGCACCCTGAGTGAAAATTTGCCGGTCCGCCCAGTAGCGGATTCTTGTTCCGGTGACGCCTTTTGCCACCCTGCCCACAATTCGCAATTCGCTGTCCGAAATGAATGGTGTGAATGGTGCATGAGGGCTTGGAGCGTCCTGGCCATCGTCGAAAACCCCAGGTTCACCCCGATGAAAAGACATCGCCCACGTCTTGCCATCACGATCAACCTCAACATCAAGCCGCTCTGAAAGAGCATTAACAACGGAGGCACCGACCCCATGTAACCCACCAGATGCCGCATACGATCCTGAGCCAAATTTGCCGCCAGCATGCAATTTTGTGAACACAACCTCGACACCCGATAAGCCAGTTTTAGGCTCGACATCTACGGGAATCCCCCGCGCACGATCACGGACGGTGACGCTGTCATCATTGTGCAACACGACACTAATCTCACTGCCATGCCCGCCCAATGCCTCATCAACGGAGTTGTCAATAATCTCCCACAGACAATGCATCAAACCACGCGAGTCGGTAGTACCGATATACATACCGGGACGCTTTCTCACCGCGTCGAGACCCTCAAGCACAGAAAGATGGCGGGCCGAATAGTCAGCACTTGACATGGTGCTCCTCTCACACTTCGGGTTCTTCATATGATGGGTAAGGACAGCAATAACAGTACGTTTCCATAGCACCGACGGGCCGTTTCAACACTCGAGATATTTCGACAGTGTCGAAAATAGTGTCAAGTACGCGTTGAGCGAAATACGAAGAAATTAGCGCGTAATACACGCGATCTCGTGCTTATATATACTCAAGAATCTCCAGCTATCAACCCGAACGGAGCCGCACATGTCGCACATTGCTGCGGAAGTTAATCCCGAAGTGGATTACACCCTCTCTGCCCTTGATCGTTGTGATAGCTGCGGCGCTCAGGCTTATATTCGAGCAACACTTAACAGCGGCGACCTGCTGTTTTGCGCGCATCACGGCAACCAATTCAAAGAAAAATTACTTCCCACTGCCCTTAACTGGCACGATGAATCAAGTCGCCTTCGCGAAAGCCACACTGTCTAGAATTTTTAGATTTGTTACTTTAGTGACACGGGGGCGTCAAGGGCTCTTTGGCGTCTCATAGTCCAGCCAGCAAACGGGAGAGCAGTGAAGAGGTTAAAACACTATCTCTCTCGCCTTCGGTCGTTAGATGTGAACAATATGCTCGCCGTCTCGCGCGTCGTGAGCACTGAAAGCGGACGATCACAGTTGTTCATACTCTGTGACATGGTCTGGTGTTCTGTGCGATACCAGTCGGGTTACCTCGACTATCAGGAGTTCGAATTTTGGTCCCTGACTTCTCGCGAACGCAGCACTTGGATTACCAGCGGTAACGCAAACTCGATCATTATCCGGCACAATGAACGGGCTTATCGAGAAATATTTAATAACAAACTCGTCTTCAATAAAACTTTCGATCACTACCTTGGCCGAGCATGGATCGACGTGCGCGAATCTCTACCCAGTGAGCTGGAGGCTTTTGTTACCAAGCATCATGAAGTGATGGTGAAAGAGCTCGATTGCCTCGGTGGAACTGGAATTGAAAAGTATCGCGCTTCTGAGATAAAAAGCTTTCAACAATTTCATGCTGACTTGCTCGCACATAAGCAGTACCTTGTCGAGGCATTTATCACCCAGCACCCACAGATGGCAGCGCTCTGTTCCTCAAGCGTGAATTCTTTGCGCATGATCACCTTCTTTGACGGTGTGACAGTGCACATCCTGGAGGCGGTACTGAGGATGGGCAATGGCGCTCCCGTTGATAATTATGCGCGCGGCGGGATGTACACCGTCATCGATGAAAAAACAGGAGTTGCGAACTACGGCGCTTTTGATAAAAATTCCACTATTTTCACCACGCATCCGATTACCGGCGTCAGCATCCCGGGGTTCTCGGTACCGTTATATGAGGATGTACTCGTGCTGCTCGATAAAGCAGCACGAGTAGTGCCACAGATTCGCTACGTAGGGTGGGATGTGGCGATCGGCGAACACCAACCCATCCTCATCGAGGGAAACTACAACACTGGTGTCTTTCAGATGAAACCGAGCCTTACCGGCAATAAAATCGGTCTGCTTCCACACTTTAGAAAAGTCATAAGCTTCTAAGCGCGACGGATGATACCCATCGGGGTAGATTGTCTGTCTTGGCCGAGCGGGTTGTCTTTGAGCACGCGGATTACGAGGTCATCGAGAGTTCGATCCGCAGTAGAGCCCAAAATATTGCCACCAAAATCATTGATGTCTACCACAAACACCTCAGCTGATCCCCCGAGCACTGTTTTGATCTCGGCAGCAACAGCTGCTGGGCGCGCAGGACCCAAAACGACCTGGGAATCATAGGGGGGAATAGTGTTCTTGGTAGGGCCATCAATCGCTCGTGCTTTGGGGCCAGCGATTCTATAAAAGTCACCACGCCGCCCTACCGCTTTAGTGACTGCGGCAACAGCAGCCGCAAGCAATATACGCGGCGTCCCACACTCCCGAAGAGCCATCTCCATGGTCTCAGGAATCCCCAAGCCAATACCGTGCGACGTTTTTGTGACATATCGCGATAAGGTGACAGCAAGCGGTCGTGGCACGATGTCCTCAAGGGGAAAGGCACGGCCCTGTGTGATGCCGACGATCTTCTCGGTGACAAAGAAAATATCGCCAGCGCGCACCGATTGTCCGGCGTATTTCACGACAACATCGACAAGCACATCGTCACGCATGACGACATGGGTCTTGATGGGAATACGCTCGTACGACACACCATCAACCACAATGTGGAGTGGTTTTCCTTCATTAGGTTGGGCCGTCGAGCCATCGTTCATTGGCCTACTCAAGGTAATCGCGCAGCGACTGTGATCGCGAGGGATGACGAAGTTTGGCCATTGTTTTGGACTCGATTTGCCGGATTCTTTCACGCGTTACGCCGAAAGTGTCGCCGATCTGATCAAGTGTTTTGGGCATTCCATCACCCAAACCAAAGCGCATGCGGATCACACCGGCCTCACGCTCAGACAAGGAGTCAAGAAGGCTCTCCAGTTGCTTCTGCAACATCGTGAAACCCACAGCATCAGCGGGGACAACAGCCTCTGTATCTTCAATGAGGTCACCGAATTCGCTATCACCGTCTTCACCCAAAGGTGTGTGCAACGAGATCGGCTCACGACCATATTTTTGCACCTCGACGACCTTCTCTGGCGTCATGTCGAGTTCGCGGCTGAGTTCTTCCGGGGTAGGCTCGCGGCCCAGATCTTGAAGCATCTGCCGTTGCACCCTGGCAAGCTTATTAATCACCTCTACCATATGCACCGGTATGCGAATCGTTCGTGCTTGATCAGCCATTGCGCGGGTGATCGCCTGCCGAATCCACCAGGTTGCATAGGTAGAAAATTTAAATCCCTTGGTATAGTCAAACTTTTCAACGGCGCGAATCAGGCCAAGGTTACCTTCCTGAATGAGATCCAAGAATTGCATGCCACGACCGGTGTACCGCTTCGCCAGTGACACTACCAAGCGCAGGTTTGCCCCGAGCAGATGACTCTTGGCACGTTGCCCATCTTTTGCAACCCACTGCAATTCGCGACCGGCCACCGAACGTAATTCAGTTGCTGGCAGATCGGATAGCTTATCTTCGGCGAATAACCCCGCTTCAATACGCATCGCCAACTCAACTTCCTCGGCAGCGTTGAGCAAGGCGACTTTACCAATCTGCTTCAGGTAATCCTTGACAGGATCAGCCGTAGCGCCAGTGATAGCCGCGGAATAGACGGGAACATCGTCGTCATCGTCAACAAGCGACAGAACTAATGCACCTGTCGGAAGTTCCTCATCTTTACCGCTGGATTTCGGATTGTCATCGTCACCATCAGAGATCATGTTCTTGGGGTCATCATCAACAAGAATTTCTGAGGCCTCATTGCCACCATCGTCTGGCTCAGTGGGATCGATCTGCTCGTCGTGCTGCGCAGGGTCTTTTCCTGCAGCCTGCTCTGCTGTGGTCTTTTTCGCCGAGGCCACCGAGGGAACCTTGGATGCCGTGCTTGTCTTTGCCTTATCGACGGCTTGAGCTTTGGTTCGGGTTGCCATTCGAACACCTTCCAGAAGGTTGTTGGGTAGCGCTGACGGTGCTCACGAGACACCGCGAAAACCCCACATACGGTCAGCGCTACACATACGGGCAGCACTAAGACCCATGTCAAGTCGGCAGCTCACGAACTGTGCTGGCAAACAAGACCGGGTCTCTCAGAAAATTATTGCACGGTTTCTCGGGTTCTGATGACAGGCCTATCACGATCAGTGTCACAGCAACCACACCTCAGTCGAAAATATCTCGGCCAAAAATCGAGTGCTACGTCACTCGCGTACACAGAGAGAAAAAGAAGTTGGGAGCATCCTCAAATTTCTGAAATCCCATCGGGATCGTTACGGCGAATGGCCAAGAAGTTTTGCAACTCAGCAGCAATCTCGTCAGCAGTGGGCAGTTCTCCGTCGATATCTGTCAGCGGAGAACGAAGAGGATTGTCGAGCATGTAGCTATCGTGCCGTTCCTCGAGAGTTCCCACCAATCGTGCAAGTTCTTGATTGTTGTCAACTTGAGCATCGATCTTCGCGAGAAAATCACGGCCCTCTTCGCGGAGGCGATCCGTCGGAAAAATTAAACCGGTCGCCGCGCTCACACTCTCAATAGCCGCCACTGCGGCAAGAGGATACGCCGTGTCAGCCAGATAGTGCGGGATCAGCAGAACGAAACCAGCGACCGGATGGCCCTGCTTGCCTAGGGTGTGCTCAAGCAGGTGCAATGCATTCGCTGGCGCCTGAGTGCGCGGGCGCCATACCGACATCGCGTCAATAAGCTCGGCGCGGTTACCGCTCACCGTGGTTCCCACTACACGTGTGTGTGGCACAGGCATCGGAATAGCATGCACCCAGGTGGTGGATTTCACTTCGTACTTTGTCAAAAGCTGGAGGACCGCAGCGGTAAAGCATTCCCATTCGAAATCAGGCTCGTAGCCGGTGAGTAGCAGAAAAGGCTGATCAAGTTCATCACGGACGAGATACAAAGCAAGCTTAGGTGGTGTGTAATCGGCAACGTGATCCTGATCAAAATAGATCGTCGGTCGACGTGCTCGATAGTCGAGCAGGGCATCATTATCGAAAGTGGCAAGAACAGCATTGTGGGTGGTCTCGAGAAAGTAAGTGCTGAGTTGTGTGACAGCGGATCCTGCGTCGGCGAATCCAGTGAGGGCAGCAACGAGATTAAGCCCGGGAGGCACTATGGGAGGTTCGGGAGAAAATTCGTAGAGGTTGAGCGGATCGCGCATAGCATCCACTGTAACCGCGGGCACCGCAGCGCACCCGGCGAATAGCATTGTCCGGTAGTGCCGAGAGCGAACAGTTCGAGTGAGACAGGATCCGTTGTCGTACCTCGATACGATGGCCGGATGACTGTGCCCTCTCTTGCCCTGTCCTCGCATTCTCTCGCCACTATCGAGGCCGATGTTCTCGTCCTGGGAGTACACAAAACCCAGAAAGGGCCGAAAATACTCGGCGATGACCTTCTGTGGGAATCGCTTGCAACCAGCCTCGATACTCTCGGTGTGACCGGTGGACGTGACGAAGTTTTTCGCGTGCCCGCACCGGGCCTCGCCGCGGGGAGCATTGCGCTGGTGGGCCTCGGTTCGGAACCGGTGTCACACAATACGCTGCGCTATGCAGCAGGCACGGCAGCTCGTCAATTGCGTGGGGTAGATACCCTGCTCTTTGCCTTCCCAGCTGAGGAAGATGACCACGTGCTCGCCGTACTCGAAGGAGCTGCACTCGGTGCCTACTCCTACACCAGATACCGTTCCGTATCACTAACGTCGACGCCACGTTCGGCACAGCGGGTCATCCTGGCCACAAAAAATTCTCATTCGAGTCTTGTTAAGCGGGCCGAAATTATCGCCACAGCCGTCAGCACGGTGCGTGATCTAGTCAACTCCCCACCGAACGACCTTTACCCAGAAAGCTTTGCCGAGATTGTTCGCACCGCGGCAGTCGCAAAAGATCTCACAGTCGAGGTCTTCGCTGAAGAAGAGCTTCTCGCGGGTGGATTCGGCGGAATTCTTGGTGTCGGCCAAGGTTCAGCTCGCGGGCCACGACTTGTCAAGGTCAGCTATTGCCCGACGAATGCCGCTCAACATCTCGCCCTAGTTGGTAAGGGTATTACCTTCGATTCGGGCGGCCTCTCACTAAAGCCTCCCGCTTCCATGATTGGGATGAAATATGACATGACGGGGGCTGCGACGGTGCTGGCCGTCACACTTGCTGCGGCACAGCTTGGTCTCGGAGTGCGGATAACAGCCTGGCTGTGTTTGGCAGAAAACCTTCCCTCAGGCGCGGCAATGCGACCCAACGATGTCATCACTATCCGCGGTGGCAACACTGTCGAAGTGCTCAATACCGATGCCGAAGGAAGGCTAGTCCTCGCGGATGGTTTAGTCGCCGCGAGTGAAGAGCATCCGGATGCCATCATCGATGTCGCCACACTCACCGGTGCCGCCTCAATCGCACTCGGCACGCGCTATGTCGGCGCAATGGGAGATGAGAAACTTGTGGGTCGTCTCGTGTCCGCAGGAGACAGAGTCGGTGAGACATTGTGGCATATGCCGATACCTTCGGAACTTCGACCACTGTTGGCGTCCGATATCGCCGACATCGCCAATGTCAAGCCCGGAACTACCGCCGGCGCAATGATGATCGCAGCGGCGTTCTTACAGGAGTTCATCGGGACATCTCGTCAGGGGGATGAGTCTCACACCATTCCTTGGGCTCATCTCGACATCGCAGGGGCCGCGAATAACAGCGGCACCGGTTGGGGTTTTACCGGAAAGGGTCCGACCGGGGTCTGTGTCCGAGCGCTCATTGAGCTGGCCGAGAACTTTTCCTGATCGTAGTAAGGTTTTGCCAGGAGCGATTTCTCCACTTCGACCGGTCGCCCAACACCTGTGGCGTATGGGCACACACATCCTTAGATATGAGGGGTTGCTGGATTGTCAGAACACACTTTTGATCTCGTTGTTCTCGGGGGCGGAAGCGGTGGGTATGCCGCAGCACTACGTGCCAGCCAGCTCGGGATGACAGTCGGTCTCATCGAAAAAAACAAGGTCGGTGGTACCTGCTTGCATGTCGGCTGCATTCCAACCAAAGCATTGTTGCATTCCGCTGAGGTGGCCGATGTGACCCGCGAATCAGCCAAGTACGGCATCCGATCCAGTTTTGATGGCGTAGATATCGCTGCCGTGTCGGCATATCGACACGAGATAGTTGCGAGCAAGTACAAGGGTCTGCAGGGGCTCATTAAAGCCCGGGGTATCACCACTATCGAGGGGGAAGGAACACTCATATCCCCCACCACGGTGCGTGTTGGAGACGATACTGTCACAGGAAAGAACATGGTTCTCGCCACTGGTTCGTATTCACGATCCCTGCCAGGATTGGAAATCGGGGGGCGAGTTATTACATCAGAACACGCATTAGAGCTTGATTTTGTGCCCAAAAAAGTCATCGTTCTCGGTGGTGGTGTTATCGGCGTCGAGTTCTCTAGTGTGTGGAAAAGTTGGGGAACCGAGGTCCACATCATTGAGGCACTCCCACGGCTAGTTCCGGGAGAAGACGAGTCGGTGAGCAAGCAATTCGAACGCGCTTTCCGCAAACGTGGGATCGACTTCACCGTCGGTACTCGCTTCCAGTCGGTCAGCCAGAATGATGATGGTGTGGTCGTCACACTGGAAGACGGTCGCACTATCGAAGCTGAGCTTCTTCTGGTTGCCGTGGGGCGAGGACCAGCGACAGCCAATCTTGGTTTCGATGAGGTGGGTATTGCGATGGACCGGGGCTACGTGCTCACCAGTGAGCGCTTAGCCACCAACGTTCCCGGCGTCTATGCCGTGGGCGACATCGTTCCCGGCCTACAACTGGCTCACCGCGGGTTCCAACAGGGAATCTTCGTTGCTGAAGAGTTGGCCGGGCTCAATCCGGTTGTGATCGACGACATCAACATTCCCAAAGTCACCTACAGCGACCCCGAGATAGCCTCGGTCGGTCTTTCTGAAGCCAAAGCGGTTGAGCAATACGGGAGCGATAAGATTAGCTCCTACGACTACAACCTTGCAGGCAATGGTAAGAGTCACATCATCGGCACTGCCGGTTCTATCAAAGTCATCAGGGTCAATGATGGTCCGGTAGTGGGTATTCACATGATTGGTGCGCGCGTAGGCGAGTTGATTGGTGAGGCCCAACTCGCCGTCAATTGGGAAGCCTACCCCGATGACATCACGCCGCATCTTCATGCACATCCAACTCAAAACGAGGCGCTGGGTGAGGCCTTCCTCGCGCTGGCGGGGAAACCTCTCCACGCGATCTAACCCACCGATGAGATCGTCTCACTAAGCTAGTGACAATAGAAGCATCACAAAGGAGCACAACTGATGAGCGAATCCGTCAGTCTTCCTGCACTCGGCGAAAGTGTCACCGAGGGTACGGTTACTCGCTGGCTTAAGAAGGTCGGGGATCGTGTAGAGGTAGATGAGCCGCTGCTCGAAGTATCGACAGATAAAGTCGATACCGAGATTCCCTCCCCCGTAGCCGGTGTAATCGAAGCCATTTTGGTGTCCGAAGATGAGACAGTTGATGTTGGTACGACTCTCGTTACTATCGGCTCGGGAGAGGTTGAGTCAGAAGTGACCGCCAGTCTCGAAGGTGATACTGCCGTCGTTGAAGCACCTGTAGAAGCTCCTCCGGTCGAACAATTTGATGTTGCGCAAGCCGCGGCTTCCCGCTTCGCACCGCCGTCAATGCCTCAGCCTGAGGCGGCTAAGGATGAGGTTGTCTTTATTGCTGGGCCTGCAGAAACAACAGTCGACGCCATTGCTGATGCCACTACGGCCACCGAAGCGCTCCCGACAGAAGTTATGGTGCCGACCGATCTAGTGGTCGAAACTGCCTCAACTCTTTCCCCCGAAGAGGAAGCACCAGCGGTTACCTCGGAGCAGATGAATTCCTCCCCCGCGGTGGAAAGCACAGCGCTTGAAGCCAAGCCTGAGGTCGGGGTCGGCTATGTGACGCCATTGGTGCGCAAGCTTGCCCATGAACACGGGATCAACCTCAGCGAGCTTTCCGGCACCGGAGTCGGGGGGCGAATCCGCAAACAGGACGTGCTCTCTGCCACTGAAATAGCTGCCGCCGCCGAAACTCCAACAGACCCAGTGGCTGCGGGTACCGCAAGTCCACTGGGTTCAGCAGGGTCTGGGGTGGCAGCGGTCGTCGAGGTTTCTGCCTTGCGTGGAACCACTGTTCCTATGTCACGGCTGCGCAAGGTTATCGCTGAAAGAGCGGTTATCTCACTCCAATCTTCAGCCCAGCTCACGTCAGTGGTCGAGGTTGACGTGACACGAGTTGCTCAACTCCGAGATCGGGTGAAAAAAGAGTTTTACAGCAGCACAGGTAACAAACTCTCGTTTCTTCCCTTTTTTGCCCTGGCGGCAACAGAGGCTCTCGCCCAGTTCCCGATCGTGAACGCGACGATCGATGGCGACACCATCGTGTATCCAGCGCATGAGAATATTGCTATCGCCGTCGACACTGAACGTGGTCTGCTAACGCCGGTGATTCGTGACGCGGCGGCTCTCGACATTGCGGGATTCGCTGCGCAGATCGCGGATCTTGCGTCGCGAACACGCGATAACAAGTTGAAGCCAGACGAACTAGCCGGGGGAACATTCACCCTCACAAATACAGGATCCCGTGGCGCATTATTCGATACGCCGATCGTTTTCCTGCCCCAATCTGCGATCTTGGGCACTGGTGTTGTCGTAAAAAAGCCCGTCGTCATCAGCGACGCAACAGGAGATTCCATCGCCATCAGATCTATGGTCTATCTTGCCCTCAGCTATGATCACCGAATCGTAGACGGCGCGGATGCTGCACGTTTCCTCGGTGCGGTTAAAAACCGCCTCGAGGGCGGAGATTTTGAGGGAAAACTCGGTATCACCGCCGCGCCTCAGTAACTGCTAAGTATTCGAACCGGAACACTCGTTACCGCTCAGAGCACTTATTACCAGCTCAGAGCACTCGTTACCAGCTCAGGTCGGCTGATCGCCAGAGCGTTTGATCAACACCATCGCTATTCGAGATAGTCTCTGATCTTCCACCCTGTTTCATCTTTAATGATCAGCAGCGATGAGGGCTTATTATCGGTGGGCTGACCCAGGCTGACGATTGCTGAGTTGCCCAGTCGCTCTTGTGTGGAGACCTGGGCCGGGTCGACGGCCCACGAAGCCGGAAGCCCAGCCCCCTCCTGAAGCTCACGTATCTCCAGGCGGTCTGTTCTCATAGCTGCAGAATCCTTCTGATCAACGTGATCAAGGCAAAGAATAGACAAATCCCTCATGCATCGCTCACGAGCCGCAAGCAGTTCCACAACTGCCGCGATGGGATCGTCGTTGTCAACAGCGTCGGCAGTGGCAGAGGCTACGATTTTCGGCTGTTCAGGAGCTGTCACTGTTGCCTCTGATTGCTTCTGAGGGATCAACGCCAGAGCACAGACAACGCCAGCAACAATAAGGCCCGCCGCGAGCCAAAACCTCAGTCGCACTGCACGCAACGCCAAGGCCAGCTTCTTCGCAGTAGTGCGCACACGCGCTTCAGTGGGAAGTATGCGCAACAGCCCATCTGGCAGGTTCAGTGCAGAGAAGATTCCACTATTATTCTCGGGAATATCAACCACTGCAGCGGTAGGAACCATTCGCACCGGCACTGCTGCCGTCGTGACGGCTACCGCTGGTACCCCAAAGTCGATCTCCCGAGGTTCACCAAGGTCAAAAAGTCGATCTGAGAGTGTGTGAAGCCAACCCGGTTCTCCTGGCTGGGTATCAGCAAGCCAATTCATGGTGGAAAGCACAGCCTCATCATGAACGCGCTCAAGAACAGTTCTCGTCATAGCAAGCATGGCGGCTAAGTCGCTCTGGACCCCTGATTCTCTTTCACGACCTGCTGGAGGCAGTCCCGGAGAGATGAGCTGTGCAGTTCCGAAACGACACAGGGTCGGTGACCCGGCGGCATCAAACAACACGGAATCTATAGTGAATGCTCCATGAACAACGCCACAATCGTGTATTCGCGCCAACATCATCGCTAAAGGTGCGAGAACAGTGATGGCCTCTCCTGACCCAATTCGAGATTTTTCGCGAACGAGACGACCTAAAGTGCCCTGCGTACAACGCCCCAGTATGAGCGCAGGTACGCCATTCGGTGCCGTGGTGAGATCCCGTAGCTCAAGGACATGATCACCTGCAGCGCGGGAGAGCGCCTCGATCTCTCGCATGATCGACCCCTCATTAACCCCATCGTGAAAGATTTTGATGACCACGGGGGTGGCACCTCCCTCATCACGATGCGGGTGAGCGAGAAAGACGTCAGCACGCAGCCCGGTGCCAAGCTTGCGCACCAGTCGATATCCACCAAGAGACTCCATAACCACAGCAGCAGTCTCTCCGGTGACGCGAAAGGGTGATTCCCGCATCGAGTATCGGTGGAGATCGGTGACGGTGAGGGCCTGGGGAGGCATAGACTCAACGGGTGGTCGACTTTGTGATTGCGGGGCTCAGCCCCAATTTCGTGCCGTACTTGGACGCCTTAGAGAGGCAACGCGCGATCCATGGTGCCGTTGTGCATGACCGGTCGCCCGACACGGTTATCCTGCTGGAACATCCCTCGGTCTACACAGCAGGCAAAAGAACCGAGGAACACGAGAAGCCCAGCGACGGCAGCGAGGTTATCCCGGTTGATCGTGGCGGTAAAATCACCTGGCATGGACCTGGGCAGTTAGTGGGATACCCCATCATGAAACTCGCCGAACCGATCAACGTTATAGGTTACGTCCGCACACTTGAAAGCATGCTGATCGACGTCTTAGCGCAGCTCGGAATCGATGCGGATCGGGTCGAAGGTCGTTCTGGCGTGTGGGTCCGAGAACAAGAAAAGATCGCCGCCATCGGCATCCGAGTAGCGCAAGGGGTGACGATGCACGGTTTTGCCCTGAACTGCAGCAACACTTTTACTGCCTACGAGAAAATCATCGCCTGCGGTATCGCTGATGCCGGGGTTACCTCGATTTCGCGCGAGCTGGGGCATGAGGTGTCGCCTGCAGAAGTGGTCCCACTCATAAAAAAGTCGTTCAGCAACAGCCTGGTCATTGCGTGATGAACAACGACATCACCGCCAACAATCATCACGGTGACCGCAAGCTCCTGCGGCTCGAAGTCCGCAACGCCCAGACCCCCATAGAACGCAAACCTGAATGGATCAAAACCGTCGCCACAATGGGCCCGGAGTATCGTCAACTACAGAATCTCGTGAAAGACGAAAATCTGCACACCGTGTGCCAAGAGGCCGGATGTCCCAATATTTTTGAGTGCTGGGAAGACCGTGAAGCAACCTTCCTCATCGGAGGAAGTCAGTGCACCCGCCGCTGTGATTTTTGTCAGATCGATACGGGAAAGCCGGCAGACTATGACCGGGATGAGCCCCGCCGGGTTGCGGAGTCTGTCACCAAGATGAACCTTCGCTATGCAACGGTGACCGGTGTGGCGCGCGACGACCTGCCTGACGAGGGCGCGTGGCTCCATGCCGAAACCGTTCGACAAATCCACGCACAGAACCCAGAAACTGGTGTCGAGATCCTGGCTACCGATTTTTCGGGAAACCCCGCCTTGCTGTCTGAAGTGTTCTCGTCACGGCCTGAGGTTTTTGCCCATAACGTTGAAACCGTTCCGCGGATTTTCAAACGCATTCGTCCCGCTTTCAGCTACGAGCGATCCCTTGGGGTGATCAACCAGGCGCACGCCGCCGGTTTGATCACCAAATCGAATCTGATCTTGGGTATGGGCGAGGAGCCGCACGAGGTGAGTCAGGCCCTGCGCGATCTGTACGATGCCGGCACAGACATCATCACTATTACCCAGTATCTGAGGCCGACACCACGACACCTCCCGGTTGCGCGCTGGGTCAAACCTCAGGAGTTTGTTGACTTTAGCCAGGAAGCCGAGGAGATCGGCTTCCTGGGCGTTCTCGCGGGACCGCTGGTGCGCTCCAGTTACCGAGCCGGACGACTCTGGGCTCGGTCTATGCAGCGCAAGGGCCGCGAAATCCCGCCTTCGCTCCGCCATCTCGCTGGATCTCACCTCGGCTTCGCTCAAGCGGTGTCTTCGTAGGCCGTATCCTTGGAGCATGGCACGCACCTCATCCACCAGCCCCACAGCTCCGCGCGAGCCCGGGCGTCTGAAACAGATGTATCAAGTCTTTCAGATGACCCGTCGTTACGACTCTCTGGCGGTCTGGTTCTTTTTACTCGCGTTCTTGATTCCGATTGTCATCGGCATGTGTCTGGCTTTCCTCCTCTCGCGGGATCAGATCTTCGGCTTTGTGCTTTACCTCATTGCGGGAGTTCTGGGTGGCATCCTGACTTTTCTCATCGTGCTGGGGCGTCGCGCCGAGCGCGCGGCATATTCGCAGATTTCTGGTCAGCCCGGCGCTGTCGGCGCAGTGCTCAAAAGCTCGCTGCGCCGAGGCTGGATGGCCAGCGAGATGCCCATCTCCGTTAATCCCAAAACACAGGATGCTGTCTATCGCGCGGTGGGCCGTGGAGGGGTCGCGTTGATCGGTGAAGGGCCGCATCATCGCACCCAGACGATGCTGGAAAGCGAACAAAAAAGCATTTCGCGTATTCTTCCGAACGTTCCCGTGACTTTTATTTTCGTCGGCCCAGACCCCGAATCGGTGGCTCTGCACAAGCTTCCGGCAAAACTCACATCACTCAAGGCGACGTTGCGCAAACCAGAGATCCTCGCGGTATCAAACCGGCTGAATTCACTCGGCCGCAATGGACTCCCCATCCCCAAGGGGATGGATCCGACAAAGACCCGGGCTCCGCGCCCACGATAGATCACGCGGCTATTGACATGCGGTCTGTAACATGCTGGAAACATTTGTGTGATCCCTCGGAAATCCTCAAAGCCTAGCCTTTGGACTGACTGCGCCTGCAGCCCACTCAGCATCAAGCCCATTGGAGTCCCTCACATGTTCAGTGATTCTTCCGAAGTGCTCAAGTTCATCAAGGACACCGACGTCAAGTTCCTTGATATCCGCTTCACCGACCTTCCCGGTGTACAGCAACACTTCAACATCCCAGCGTCCACGGTTGACGAGGAGTTCTTCTCTGTTGGGCAACTCTTTGATGGTTCATCGATTCGCGGCTTTGCCAACATCCATGAATCAGATATGCAACTGATCCCCGATGTCACCACCGCCTATCTTGACCCGTTCCGCACCGAGCGGACACTGGTCATGATTTTTGACATCTACAACCCCCGTAATGGCGAAATTTACGCCAAGGATCCTCGCCAGGTCGCAAAAAAGGCTGAAAAATATCTTGCATCGACCGGCATCGCCGACACCGCTTTCTTCGCACCGGAGGCAGAGTTCTACATCTTTGACGATGTGCGCTACGAGGTAAAACAAAACACCAGCTTCTACTCGGCAGACTCTGAGGAGGGTGCTTGGAACACCGGTCGCCATGAAGAGGGTGGCAATCTTGCCAATAAGACCCCCTACAAAGGTGGCTACTTCCCGGTCTCCCCCATTGATAAGCAAGCTGATCTGCGCGACGATATCTGCCTCAAGCTGATCGATGCCGGTCTCATTCTTGAGCGAGCTCACCACGAGGTGGGTACCGGTGGACAGGCCGAAATCAACTACCGCTTCGACACCATGGTCCATGCGGCAGACGATCTGCTGAAGTTCAAATACATCGTCAAGAACACCGCACTGGAGTGGGGCAAAACGGTCACCTTCATGCCCAAACCGCTGTTCGGTGATAACGGCTCGGGAATGCACACGCACCAGTCGCTGTGGAACGGCTCAGAGCCGTTGTTTTACGACGAGAAGGGCTACGGCGGGCTGAGTGATATCGCCCGCTGGTACATTGGCGGACTTCTTAAGCATGCTCCGGCTGTGCTTGCCTTCACGAACCCGACCCTCAACTCGTACCGACGCCTGATCCCTGGCTTCGAGGCCCCTGTGAACCTGGTTTATTCGGCTGGTAACCGCTCTGCTTCGATCCGGATTCCGATCACCGGGACCAACCCGAAGGCTAAGCGAATCGAGTTCCGCGCTCCCGATGCATCCGGGAATCCATACCTCGCTTTTGCCGCCCAGATGATGGCAGGCCTCGATGGAATCAAGAACAAAATCGAGCCCCATGAGCCCGTCGATAAAGACCTCTACGAGCTCCCCCCAGAGGAAGCCAAGTTGATTCCCCAGGTTCCAGGATCTCTTGAGGAAGCTCTTAGTGCGCTGGAGGCAGACCATGAGTTTCTCACCGAGGGTAACGTCTTCACCCCAGATCTGATTGAAACCTGGATCGCCTATAAGCGCGAAAAAGAAATCGTCCCGGCAGCACAACGGCCCACTCCGTTCGAGTACGAGCTGTACTACTCCGTGTAGTTCGGATAGACACCAATAACGACCGCATCTCCCTCGGGAGGTGCGGTCGTTATTTGCGAGGCAAGATCAGGCGGAATGGGAGCGACAAAGCGGGATCAGTCGAGAGCGGTCGGCCCGTCACTGAGCAAGCGTGCGAATTGCTCTGCGTCGATGATGCGGACCCCCAGCTCCTGTGCCCGTGACAGTTTTGATCCGGCACCCGGCCCCGCAGCCACAAAATCTGTTTTCTTGCTGACACTGGAAGCGGCTTTAGCCCCCGCCGCGATAATGGCTTCGAGGGCGCTCTCTCGGGTATAGCCCTCAAGGCTTCCGGTAGCCACGATGGTCAACCCGCTGAGTGCGCCGCCGGAAACGCTCGCAGCCCCGGGGCCAGGGTGACCGTCAATAGCGAACTGCACACCAGCATCCATCCACTTCTGGATGATCTCTTGATGCCAATCGACCTCAAACCAGGCGATAACGGCGTCGGCGATAATGCCACCGACACCATCGACGGCGGCAAGCTCGTCACGATTAGCCGCCCGAATCGCATCAATGGAGCCGAAATGGCGGGCAAGCGCCCTGGCAGCGACCGGCCCCACGTGACGTATGCTCAACGCCACCAGAATGCGCCACAGTTCTTTCGTTTTGGCACGCTCGATCTCGCGCAACAGCGTAAGTGCAGCGCTGGATGGCACAGAGTCGCTGTCGCCCGAGAACGCTGCGGTGACATCCGGCAACACCTCAGAATCACCCGGAGCACCGAACTCACCGTCTTTTTTCTGGCGGCGGCGGCGATATGGCGTCTCGGTGCGCTCCGTGCCATCGTCACTGAGTTTGACCAGACCGGTCTCAGGGTCCCTGACTCGGACTCTGATGTCGAAAATACCCTCGAGGGTCAACGAAAACAGATCAGCTTCGGTGGCCAGCGGCGCAACATCAGGGTAATCAGGTTGCGTCAAGGCAGCGGCACCCACCTCACCCAACCCCTCGATGTCGAGTGCGCCCCGGCTACCCACATGCTCAACGCGTCCACGAACCTGGGCGGGACAGCTACGCGCATTGGGGCAGCGTAGGTCAACATCGCCTTCCTTCGCTGGGGCGAGAGTGATGCCGCACTCGGGGCAGTGCGTGGGCATGACAAATTCACGCTCACTACCGTCGCGCAGCTCAATGACCGGGCCCAGCACCTCAGGGATGACGTCACCCGCCTTGCGCAACACCACAGTGTCACCGATGAGTACGCCTTTGGCTTTCACCACATCTTGGTTGTGCAGGGTAGCCTGACGCACTACCGAACCGGCGACCCGCGCGGGCTGCATCACAGCAAACGGGGTCACTCGGCCCGTGCGACCCACCGAGACCACGATATCGAGCAATCTGGTGTTCACCTGCTCCGGGGGATACTTGTAGGCGATTGCCCAGCGGGGTGCCCGTGAGGTCGCCCCCAATTCTTCATGCAGATAGAGCTCGTCGACTTTGATAACGATGCCATCCATCTCGTGCTCAACCTGAGTGCGCCGCTCGCTGGTGTAGCTAATGAAATCGGCAACCCCTTGGGCTGTCTTCTCCACCCGATAATGAGCGCTCGTCGGCAGACCCCACCCTTTGAGTAGTTCATAGCTCTCACTCTGGGAGGTGATGTCGCGGTCGCGGAGGGCCGCAGCGGGCCAAGCGCCGATGCCGTGCACGAGCATCCTCAACCTAGACAGTCTGCGGCGCATGAGCTCAAGCGCCGCAGGGCTCTTTCCCTCCGCCTTCTGTCGCAGCGAACCGGATGCCGCGTTCCGTGGGTTTGCGAAGACGCGCTCACCCGCGGCAGCCTGCTGGGCATTCAACTCACGGAAAGCCTCGACCGGAAAAAACACCTCACCCCGAACCTCAACCAGAGGTGGATGGTTCTCTCCGGTCAACCGAGCAGGAATCCCCTCGATTAAGGCGATGTTCTCGGTCACATCCTCCCCCACCACACCGTCTCCCCGGGTCGCAGCACTCGTCAGGATACCGTTTTCGTAACGCAAGCTGATGGCGAGACCGTCAATTTTGAGCTCGCAGAGATAGTCGACCCGGCGACCGGAATCACGCTCAACCTTGAGAGCCCAGGCCATGAAATCGTCGACGGAGAAGACATTATCGAGGCTCAGCATGGGCTCAGCATGGGTCACCGGATCAAAAAGCTTCGCCGCCCTCCCACCCACCGTCTGGGTCGGGCTGTCCTGGCTTTGCAACTCAGGAAACTGCCTTTCCAGCTCCTCGAGACGCTGCATCATCCGGTCGTATTCGGCGTCAGAAACCAGCTCCTCATCACGCTGATAATAGGCATCACGGAGCTCAAGAATGCGCATGGTCAGCTGATCGGTCTCGACTTTGGCGGCCTGAAGGGCCGGGTCGGTCGGCGCAGCACGCCAGTGTTCTTTGTCAACCACACCCCTAGCTTAGGTTTAGGCCGCGAGATCGGCGTTCACACGCCCAAGGGAACCGCGCTAACGGTGCGATCAATGGTGCACTGGCCGAGCACACGAGTGCCCACATAAAGCACAGCAGTCTGCCCTGAAGACACACCGATCAGCGGTTGCCGGGGAGTGATCACGAGCTCATTAGTGTCAGTGTCCGACAGCGGCACCAGACAAGCAACAGCAGGCACCGGATCGGCGTGCGCACGAATCTGCACCTCGCAGTCGAATCGCTCCTGAGTGCTGCGAATGATTCCGGATTCCACCGGGTCACGCCCCGCCCAACTGAACTGGGAACCCGCAAGCTCGCTCAGGGCGAGGGCCTCACGCGGACCGACCACCACTTCGTTGGTCTTCGGTCGAATCTCGAGCACGAAGCGAGGCTTACCGTCATCGGTGGGAAAGCCAATGTTGATCCCCTTACGCTGGCCGATTGTGAACCCCAGGGAACCCTCATGGCTGCCCAGCACAGTACCGTGGCGATCCACAATCTCGCCGGGCTCAACGCCCACCCGATCAGCCAGCCATGCCCGAGTATCACCGTCGGGGACGAAACAGATGTCGTGAGAGTCGGGCTTGGAGGCAACGCTGAAGCCTCGGGCCGCCGCCTCGGCACGCACCTCGGCTTTACTGGGCGTGGCCCCGAGCGGGAACATGCTGTGTTCAAGCTGTTGCGCGGTAAGCACACCTAAAACATAAGACTGATCTTTGGCCCAGGCGGATGCTCGGTGCAGTTCCCGATGACCGTCGGCATCTGTGACAATGCTCGCGTAGTGACCGGTGGCGACCGCATCGAAACCGAGCGCCAGAGCCTTCTCCAGCAGGGCAGCGAACTTAATGTGCTGGTTGCAGCGCATGCAGGGGTTCGGTGTGCGTCCGGCGGAATATTCGTCGATGAAATCATCGACAACATCGCGCCGAAACCGCTCGGAAAAGTCCCAGACGTAATAAGGGATGCCGATGATGTTGGCCGCACGCTGCGCATCCATCGAATCTTCAATGGTGCAGCAACCCCGGGCACCGGTGCGCAGGGTTCCGGGCTGACGACTGAGCGCCAAATGCACCCCCACCACCTCGTGACCGGCATCAACAGCACGCGCCGCAGCAACCGCAGAATCCACCCCGCCACTCATAGCCGCCAAAACCTTCACGGCTTAAGTGTACGGTCGGCTGGAGATCTTTCCGGTCGTCTAGCTATGGCATTAAGTGCCTTACGGTGAATCGCGCTCAGTGGCCACACTGACAGAGGCGGTGTTGTGTTAGTAGTCCCACGACTGCGCTGGGCGTAACCCCAGCAGCGCTAGCAGCACAAGAGCGCTGCGCTCGTTACTCCGCTCCGTATCCATCCCGAGAACTTCGAGCACGACCTGGGCGTCTTGGACCTGCTCGAAAACCTTGTTGTTCACGCGGCAACCTTGGCGATCAGGGCGTCGATGTCGGCCTGATCAATGGGGGCGTTAACGCGCCCGAGTCGCTGGAGATCGCCACGCGACGGGAACCGCAGGCTGCGGAGGTCGGTCGCGTTGACTTGGGTGTGACCCGAGAAGGTACGGAAGAACCGATCCACCAACGACGAGTTCAGCCAGACCACGAGCCCGCGAGCCGTCGCCTCATCGAGCCCAAAACCCTTGACATGGAAGACGTTGAGATGGTTCTCGAAGGCGACTGGGCCGGTGTGCTTGATCGGTGACCATAGGCCCGCCACGATCCGGCGACGTTCTTCCTTCGCCGAGAACCGCTTCACGACCGCATACCAGCCCTCCGGAAGCATCAGGCCCTCATCCTTCGGATCGACCGCTGCGAAGAACTGCGCCTTGCGGATAGACCGCGGCCACTCGACGACACCGCCTCGGAGGTTACCGGGATAGATCAATGGACATCGCACGCTTCCGGGGTCGTCGGCGTGCAGAGCGTCGCGAGAGCGGAAGTCCACGACACGCCCGGTCGAGACTTCGATGCCAAGGTCGTTGAGCGAGCACGGCAGCGCAAGCATGATGCTGGCAATAGCAGTGTCCTCGGCGTCAGTGGTCAGCCGGATGAAACGATGCGGGTCGCTCGGGTGGACCACCTCGGCGTAGGGCACCGAGCGGGTCGTCACGGCGTCGTGCTGGCCGTGACTAGTCGAGAGTGTGACGGTCTCGCGCACGCCGCCGAGTGTGCCGGAGAAGATCACATTCTCTTGCAAGACCCCAGTGTCAGCAAAGACCGCCGAGCGAGATTCGAAGACGTGAACCCGATCTAGAGCCAGATGGTCGAGCAAGTAACCGCGAAAGGTGCCGAAATAGGGCCCGTTAAAGAACGACCGGGGCGTGATGGCAACCAGCTGGCCGCCTACTATGAGCGCCGCTGTCGCCAAAGCAAGGAACGCTGCGTAGAGATTCGAAGCGTCCACTCCCGCACGCCTCATCGCCTGCCGGTGACTGCTCGTAATGCCCAGTTTTCCGTAAGGCGGATTTTGAATCACGAGATCGAATCCGGCCGTCAGTCGGCTGTCACAATCCAGGCCCGTAGAGGCCAGGATGAAGTCGGCTTCAATAACTTGTGTGGTCACGCGACCATCCGAAGTCGACTCGCACTGCTGCAACGTCGCGCGTAACTGAGGGAGCACTGAAGAGTCGCACTCAACAGCGACCAATTCTACCGACACCCCTGGCGACTCGCTGAGGACTCGCTTAACCAGCGCAGCCGACAAGATGCCAGAGCCTGCTCCTGGGTCAAGAACCCTCAAGGTGCCCGTCTGAGGGAGAAGGGGAATGGAAGCGATCAACTCTGCCACTGCCACCGGTGTGAAGAACTGGCCAAGCCTACTCTGCGCACTGGCGTCGAGGCACGACAGAGCCGAGATCCGCTGTGCCTCGGCGAAGCTGAGAAGGCCAGTTGTATTCATCCCCCTACGTTATCGGGAGTCGCCGACAGAACCGTCGTGCATCGCCAACAGCTGTCGGCCATCGCATCGTGGGCCGGGCGGGGGCATCTTCGGTCTCGAACACGAGCGTATGCCAATGACCTTGTGTCTCATAACGCGAATCACGCTCCATGTCCGCCACCAGTAGGTACGGGAAGGCTGGAGAACTATTAGTAATCTATCTGATCAAATTCTTGAGCGCACACGCTCGACCTGGTTGGGGCAAGGTTCCTCACTGGCGCTGTCGGCTTGTTTGGTGATCAATGAAACGATTCTTGGTGTAGTTGGTGTGATCGTGGGAAGACCGAGATTTCCCGCTCGATCACTGCCGCAGTATTCGGTGCTGTGGTTCTCGCGCTACCGCTGCTGCAAATTGTTCTTATACTCGGGCTACTCGCATCAGGCAAGCTCGGCTTGCTGCGATGAACCAGCATCAGCGCCCGAGATTCGGGGTGCGGTCGGCGAGGCCAGCCGCCCGAGCCTGGGCAACAGCAGCGGGGAGCGCGGCAAGAAAGGCCTCCACCTCGGCGCTGGTGGTCTCATGACCGAGGCTGATACGAAGGGCTCCACGCGCTGTGGGCTCGTCGAGACCCAGTGCGAGAAGAACATGGGATGCCCCGGCAACCCCGGCCTGGCAAGCTGAACCGGTCGAGACACCGAAGCCAGCGGCATCCAGCATAAAAAGCAGCGAGTCGCCCTCGCACCCCGGAAACGTGAAATGCGCATTGCCAGGTAGCCGATCATGGGGATCGCCCCGCAGAATGGCCGCTGGGACCGCCGCACGCACCCCGGCAATAAGCCGATCACGCAGACTGCGCAACGGTGCGTGAACGATGCCCTGGGTCGCGAGCACTGCGGCAGCACCGAAGGCGACAGCGCCCGCGGCATCCAGTGTTCCTGAACGGACGCGCTGCTGGCTTCCGCCATGAATCAGCGGGGTCAGCGTCGCCGAGCGGGCCAAAACAAGAGCGCCGATGCCCGCCGGGCCACCGATTTTATGGGCAGAAACACTCATCGCCGCCAGCCCCGAATGGCGAAAATTCAATGGTAGATAACCATAGGCCGACACCGCATCGGCATGCACCGGGATGCCATGGTGCACCGCCAACGCCGCAACCTCGACAACCGGCTGCACCGTTCCCACCTCGTTATTGGCCCAGAGCGTGGTAACCAGGGCGACGTCATCAGCAAGGGCAGCGGCAAGATAGTCGAGGTCGATTCGACCGGTGGCAGAAACGGGCACCCAGTCGATCACCGCACCCTCATGCTGCTCCAGCCACTCCAGCGCATCCAGGGTCGCATGATGCTCAGCGCGGGTAGCGAGGATGCGCGGGCGCGGCACCAGGGCACCCGCGAGTTTCGCAGCACTCGACCCGTCCTGGCGATCCCAAAACAACCCCTTGATCGCGAGGTTGATCGCCTCGGTACCCCCCGAGGTGAAGGTGACCTCAGCGTAATCGGCACCAACCGAGACCGCCACGCTCTCCCGAGCCTCCTCCAGCATCCGCCTGGCATTCTGCCCCTGGGAGTGCAGGGAGGACGGGTTGCCCACCACCCGCAAGGCCTCAGTGTAGACATCAAGAACCGCCGGTGGCATGGGGGCCGTCGAGGCATAATCCAGATAGACCGCCACTACCGCTCTCCTTAGCATTCAGGCTCGTGTCAACGAACAGATCAGTCCTTCATTACTCTAGATCGCATGCCCGATCCCGATCCCCTTGCCCGCCTCGGCGTTACCCTCGGCTCTGCCGGCGGTGAACTACGAGTCTTCTCCGCCACTGCCACCGCCATGGAACTGTGCCTCTTCGATGACATCGATGCTAACTGGGTGATTGCCCGACTTCCTATGACCCGCGACGAGGCCGGAGTGTGGAGTGTGCACTCCAGCGAACTCGTGGCCGGCATGCGCTATGCGGTGCGAGCATCTGGGCCCACCACCCCCGGTCATGCTTTCGACCCCGAGCTTAGGCTGATCGATCCTTACGCTCGCGGGCTTGCGCGCAGCGAGAACGGCGAATGGCGCGGCTACGTGCAGGAGCCCGATACCTTCGACTGGGGGCACTCAGCAAAACCCCGCACAGCCCCCGACCAGACCGTGCTGTATGAAGCTCATGTCAAGGGACTATCAAAACTGAACCCTACTGTTCCCGCCCACCTCCGGGGAACCTACGCTGGACTCGCCCACGAGAGCACCATCGCCTACCTCAAGAATCTTGGCGTTACCGCCATCGAGCTGTTGCCGGTGCACCAGTTCGTCAGCGAGCAGCGTCTCATCAAGCAGGGCTTGATCAACTACTGGGGTTACAACACCCTCAACTTTTTCACCCCGCACGCCGCATACGCCTCCCGCGAAGCACAGCTCGGCGGCACCGGTGCTGTGCTGCGCGAATTCAAAGGCATGGTGAAGTTACTACACGAGGCAGGGCTAGAGGTGATCCTCGACGTGGTCTACAATCACACCGCCGAGGAGGGCCTGACCGGGCCGACCACCTCGCTGCGCGGTCTCGACAACAGCAGCTACTATCGGCACACCATCGATGGTAAGTATGTGGATGTCACCGGCTGCGGCAACTCGATCAACACCGCACACCCCGCTGCACAGCGACTGATCCTCGATTCTCTGCGCTATTGGGCAAACGATGTGCAGATCGATGGATTCCGCTTCGACCTGGCCGCCACGCTCGGTCGCAACGCGGCGAACGAGTTCGACCCCCAGCATCCACTGCTACTGGCAATTCGCGATGACCCGGCACTGTCTGGCGTCAGGCTCATCTCCGAGCCCTGGGATGTGGGAATGGGTGGTTGGCAGGTCGGAAACTTTCCCGAAGGTTGGAGCGAATGGAACGATGGATACCGTGACCAGGTCAGAGATTTTTGGCTCACCGACATCGGTGCTACCCGGGCACACGGCTCGGCACCGAGTGGTATTGGCTCACTGGCGAGACGGCTCACAGGCTCGGCCCACGTCTTTTCATCGGAGCGCGGCCCGATAGCTTCGGTGAATTTCATTACCGCCCACGATGGTTTCACGCTGGCCGATCTCACCGCGTACAACACCAAGCACAATGTTGGCAATGGCGAGGATAACCGTGACGGAACCAGCAATAATCACTCGTTCAACTACGGTGTCGAAGGGCCCACTACCGAGGCGACGATTCGGGATGCGCGGCACAAAGCCATTCGTAACCTCCTGGGCACCCTGCTGTTCTCTGCCGGCATCCCGATGCTCACCGCCGGTGACGAGTATGGGCGCAGTCAGCGCGGCAATAACAACGCCTACAACCAAGACAGCGAGCTGACCTGGCTCTCGTGGGAGCGTGAAGAATGGCAGGACGAACTGTTGCAACTGTCACATCGGCTGATCCGTTTCCGGCGGGACAATCCGGCGCTGCGACCGATGAGCTTTGGCTCTGCCGATGCGGCGATTTCTTCTGCTACCCACATGAACTGGTACAACAAAGAGGGTTTGTCGATGTCTGACCAAGATTGGGACTCTCCCCAGGAGCGCACACTGCAATATCTGGCCACCGCGACGCCCGAGAATGGGGAGACCAACCGAATCCTCATAATCGTGCACGGGCTAGAAGAGGCGGCGACAGTGACTCTCCCCCCACAGGAGGGGATCACGGCATACTCGCTGCTCTGGGACTCTGCGATCTCCGGGGTTCCTGAGGCCTCCACCGAGCACCTACCCGGCACAGAATTGAGCGTCGCGGGAGCCTCGATGCAGCTCTTCACAGCCCGCTAATCACACGGCAAGGCCAGCACAATATCACCGGCAGCGAGGCTAGCGCGCCACAACCTGAAGTCCCAATTCTGAAGCAGAAGCAAGTAGCGGATGCCGCGGCACCACCCGCACGGTGTAGCCAAAGCTCCCCGCTCGCGCCAGCACCACGGTGCCCTCGAATACCGTCGGCTGACCGGGTTCGGCTGGCATCAACTCCAGACAGGCAGATTGCACCTCGGAGAGCTGATCGCCATCACGCGCCCGACCATAAAGAACCTCAACGGCAACATCATCGGCGGCAAGACCGCCAATATCGACCGTGGCGCGCAGGTGAATCTGATCACCGACCTGAGGAACGGTATCCACTCCCCCCGATTCGACGTGCGTCACCTGGACCCGAGGCCATGCTGCCGTGATCCGCGATTTCCAGGCCGCAAGCTCACGGGCACCACGGTGCGCATCGACACTGACCGACCCGCCGGAGGCTGCAGCGGGAAGGTACAGACGCTCCACATACTCGCGGACCATGCGATCAGCCGACAGGGCGGGCGAGAGTGTCGCCAGTGAATGCCGGATTGAAGCGACCCAGCGAAAAGGAATTCCCTCGGCACCACGATCATAGAAGCGCGGGGCAATCTGGTGCTCGATGAGGTCATACATGCTGTTGGCCTCGAAACGGTCACGCTCGGCACCATCCCCGGCTGAATCGGCGGAAGGAATAGCCCAGCCGTTCTCCTCATCACAAAACTCGGCCCACCAACCGTCAAGAATCGACAGATTAAGCGATCCGTTTAACGCTGCTTTCATCCCCGAGGTTCCACAGGCCTCCAGCGGACGCAACGGGTTATTCAGCCAGATATCGGTACCAGGGTAGAGCAGCTTCGCCATGGCAATGTCGTAATTGGGCAGGAACACGATGCGGCCTCGAACCTCAGGATCCTGAGCGAATTCAACCAATTTCTGAATCAGTCGTTTACCCTCGTCGTCAGCAGGATGCGATTTACCCGCGACCACTAACTGCACAGGTCGTTCAGGATGCAGCAGCAGCGCCCGCAACCGCTGGGGGTTGTGCAACATCAGAGTGAGCCGCTTATAGGTCGGAACACGTCGAGCAAAACCGATGGTCAGCACAGTCGGATCGAGAAGCTCCGAGAACCACGCGGGCGCGACCAGGCCGGGGTTCTGCTCCTGCCAGGCCTTAGTGGTACGGCGGCGAGCATCCAGCACCAGCTGCTCACGCATCCTGCCACGCGCAGACCATAGCTCTTCATCGCTGAGCTCAGGCGATAACCAGTCGACAGCGGTGGTGTCGGCGGTGCCGAATGTACGCTCTGCGAGTTCCAGCATCTGCGGATCAGTCCAGGTGGGGGCGTGTACACCATTGGTCACCGAAGTAATGGGAACGTCTGCGTTATCGAAACCGGGCCAGAGCGCGCCGAACATGCTGCGTGACACCTCACCGTGCAGCTTCGAGACCCCGTTAGCGCGCTGCGCAAGCCGCAGTCCCATCACGGCCATATTGAACATACCGGGATCACCGCCGGGATAGTTCTCAGCTCCCAGCGCAAGGACATCAGAGACGGCAACACCGGGGAGCATCCCGGTCGAAAAGTATTTCTGGATCATATCGACCGGGAATCGGTCAATACCGGCCGGGACGGGTGTGTGGGTAGTGAAGAGGGTGCTTGACCGGACAACTTCCAGGGCCTCGGTGAAGCTCAGACCCTCGCCAATCAAATCACTGATGCGTTCCAGGGCCTGAAAACCTGCGTGACCCTCGTTAGTGTGAAACACCTCGGGTCGCTCGATACCCGTGATGTCGTGAAATAAGCCAATCGCACGCATACCTCCCACCCCGAGAAGCAGCTCCTGCATCAATCGATGCTCGCCACCACCACCGTAAAGACGGTCGGTAACAGAACGCAGTTCATCCACATTTTCTGAAATATCAGTATCGAGAAGCAAGAGCGGTATGCGACCAACGTGTGCCACCCAGATGACTGCGGAAAGCGCGCGCTCCCCCGGTAATGCGAGGGTAACTTTCGCGGCGTTCCCATCGGGCTGGCGCAACACAGAGAGGGGAAGACCATCAGGATCGAGTACGGGGTAGGTCTCCTGCTGCCAGCCCTCGCGTGAAATCCCCTGACGGAAATAACCCGCGCGATAAAACAGGCCCACACCGATGATGGGCACTCCCAGATCTGAGGCGCTCTTCAGATGGTCACCGGCGAGGATACCAAGCCCGCCCGAGTATTGCGGCAGCGCTGCGGCAATACCGTACTCAGGAGAGAAATACGCGATAGACGCCGGGGCCTGGTCAAGCTGCTGATACCAGCGAGGCTCGTTGAGGTAGTCGTGTAGGCCACCAAGGAGCAATCGGGTGGCGGAGACGAACTCATGACTAGCAGCGAGCGTATTCCATCGACTGGGCTCAACCCCACCCAACATGGCGATCGGATCATGACCGACCTCTTCCCAGAGCGCGGGGTCGATGGACTGGAAAAACTGACGAGTTGGCTCGTGCCACGACCAGCGCAAGTTAGAGGCAAGCTCCTCTACCCCGGAAAGGGCTTGCGGAAGAACCGCACGAACTGTAAACCTTCTGATTGCTTTCACCCGAAAATCCTAAGGCAGCATCATCAACCCCCCTAACCCAGTGGCTGTAGCCGACAACCGACTCGCTCCCGACCCACTCAACTATTCGGCGGGTTCTGCGTCGATCATGGGGAGAGGATTCGCTCCAGACCTGCCGCACACAGTACACAGTGCGGTACCTTCGACACGTGGCACAAGCTCAAAAAGATATCGTAGCCTCCGCGGCACCGGCGACAACAATGCCCAGGCTGGGCCGTATCCCCATTCGTGACCTTTCACCGAGGCAGCCCGAGAACAGGTGGGTCGCTAAGAGCTTCGTTGGCGAGGTTGTCCCCTTCGAGGCAACGGTGTTCCGTGATGGGCACGATCTCATCGGAGTCCAGCTTCTCCTTACTGACCCCTTGGGGGCGATGCAGATCCACCGAATGCAGACGATGGGCATCGGCACTGATCGTTGGCGGGCGGATGTTCAGCTCAGCTCCCCGGGAACCTGGCGGTGGTGTGTTCGTGCTTTCACTGACGATTGGCAGACTTGGCAACACAACGCAGAACTCAAGATCGCAGCCGGGGTCGATGTCGAGCTCATGCTCACCATGGCTGAGCAGCTACTCGCCCGTGCCGGAACACGCAAAATCTTCAGCGCTGCTCGAAAGGGAGTGAAAGACACTAGCCTCTCGGCCCAGGAACGGCTCGCGATGGCGACTCAGCAGGCGGTGATCGATGCGATGAATGCTCGCCCGCTCATGAGTCTCGAAACCCTCAGTGAGGCCATGAGTCTACGAGTCGAGCGCTCACGCGCCGCCGTCGGAAGCTGGTACGAGTTCTTTCCTCGCAGCGAAGGTGCGCGTCGCCGACGAAACGGTAGCTGGACCTCCGGAACCTTCCGCACCGCAGCTCAACGCCTCCCCGCTGTGGCGGCCATGGGGTTCGATGTGCTGTACGTTCCCCCTATCCACCCCATCGGAACCACTCATCGCAAGGGCCCAAATAATACGCTCAATGCCGGTGTGCACGACCCCGGTTCACCCTGGGCTATCGGCAGCCCCGCGGGCGGGCACGATGCGATCCATCCCGATCTTGGTACCGAAGCAGACTTTAGTTATTTTCTCCGGACGGCACGGAAAGCGGGGCTGGAGGTCGCCATCGATCTGGCCTTGCAATGCTCACCAGACCACCCGTGGGTAACAGAGCATCCCGAATGGTTCACAACCCTGCCGGATGGCTCCATCGCCTTCGCAGAAAATCCTCCCAAAAAGTACCAAGACATCTACCCGCTGAACTTCGATAACGACCCGGAGGGAATCCGCACCGAAATTCTGCGTATCGTTGAGTACTGGATTTCGCTCGGAGTGCATATCTTCCGTGTCGATAACCCCCACACAAAACCATTAGCCTTCTGGGAATGGCTGTTGGCACAGGTTTATGCTCGCTACCCCGAGGTGGTCTTTCTCGCTGAGGCGTTCACGCGGCCAGCGATGATGCAGTCCCTGGCCGGTGTCGGCTTCCAGCAGTCGTATACCTATTTCACCTGGCGCAACACCAAAGCAGAACTCGAAAGCTATTTCCGAGAGCTCTCTCAGCAGTCGGCAGACTATTTTCGTCCCAACCTTTTCGTGAACACTCCCGACATCCTGAGCGAATACTTGCAGTTTGGCGGTCGTGGTGCCTACAAGATCAGGGCAGCCCTGGCCGCAACTGCATCGCCTTCCTGGGGAGTGTATGCGGGATTCGAGCTCTTCGAACACGTGGCGCGCCCCGGCAGCGAAGAGAACATCGACAACGAGAAATATGAGTACAAGCGGCGGGATTGGGCTGCTGCCGAGGCAGCAGGAACGACGTTGGCACCCTATCTGACCCGCCTTAACCTGATCAGAGCGGCGCATCCCTCACTGCGACAATTGCGTAACCTTGCTGTGCACTGGACAGACGACGATTCGATTCTGGCGTACACAAAATACTTGGCACCAGAATTCACCGGAACAGGAACAGCCGATGGGCTGATCATCGTCGCCAATCTCGATTCCCACGCGGTACGTGAGACATTCGTGCACCTCGATCTTGGTGCGCTGGGGCTCGATCCCGACGATCAGATCGACGTAACCGATCTGATGACCGGTGACTGCTTCACCTGGGGTCGAGACAACTACGTGCGGCTTGACCCCTTTCTCCAGCCGGTACACATCCTGCGTGTCGAATATCCGAAAGGCAGCTAAAGTGGGCCAGCACACAAGGTCCCCCCGGCCCAAGAATTCAGATTTTCCGGAGCTGCATCCCGACCTCATCGATTCGATTGTTTCTGGCTACCACCCACGGCCGCACGACACACTGGGCCAGCACGACGTCGAGGGCGGAACTATTATTCGTGCCGTACGACCACTCGCCGCTAACGTCACTGCCATCAGAGCGGACGGCACACGCGTGACACTCGATCATCTTGCTGCTGGTTTGTGGCAGGGTTTCACCTCGGGGCCAGGCCAGGCGTACGTGCTCGAGACACGCTACGACGACGCCACAGAATGGACTGCAGACGACCCATACCGTTTCGTTCCCTCGGTGGGTGAGGTTGATCTTTATCTTTGGGGCGAAGGGCGGCATGAACAGCTCTGGCAGGTACTGGGCGCACAATACAGACCACATGAGGGGATCAGCGGTACAAGTTTCTCAGTGTGGGCACCGCACGCGACAGCTGCCAGAGTGCTCGGTGACTTCAATAACTGGAATGGTGCGGGGCACGCCATGCGTCGACTTAACGACAACGGCATCTGGGAACTCCTCATCCCCGGACTCGAACCCGGTGCCATCTACAAATTTGAGCTGCGGACCGCAGCTCAACAGTGGGTCACCCGCGCCGACCCGATGGCCCGGTACACGGAGGTCACCCCCGCAACCGGCTCTAAGGTAGGTCACAGCCAATTCTGCTGGACAGACAACAACTGGATCTCGCAGCGCACACTACGTAACCCCCATAACTCAGCCCTGAGTATCTACGAAGTACATCTCGGGTCGTGGCGCCCAGGGCTTGACTATCGCAGCCTCGCGGTCGAGCTTATCGACTACGTCACACAGCTCGGTTTCACCCATGTGGAATTTATGCCCCTCGCTGAGCACCCCTTCGGTGGTTCCTGGGGATATCAGGTCACGGGCTACTATGCCCCCACTAGCCGATTCGGGCATCCTGACGACCTCAAATATCTCATTGATTGCCTACACCAGGCCGGCATCGGCGTGATTATGGACTGGGTTCCCGGTCATTTTCCTAAAGATGAGTGGGCCTTGGCCTGCTTCGATGGTGAACCGCTGTATGAGCACTCAGACCCACGACGCGGGGAACAGCCAGACTGGGGCACACTCGTTTTCAACTTTGGTGATTCCCAGGTTCGCAACTTCTTGGTGGCCAATGCTCTCTATTGGTTAGACGAGTTTCATATTGACGGCCTGAGGGTCGATGCCGTGGCCTCTATGCTCTACCTCGACTATTCACGCGAAGAAGGTCAGTGGCTCCCTAACCAGCATGGCGGTCGCGAGAACCTTGAGGCAATCAGCTTTCTGCAGGAAGTCAGCGCCACCGCCTACAAATGCAATCCCGGGATCATGATGATCGCCGAAGAATCAACCGCCTGGCCAGGAGTAACCGCCCCCACAACAACGTCGGGTCTGGGCTTCGGCCTGAAATGGAATATGGGATGGATGAACGACACCCTGCGTTATATCCAGGAGGATCCCATCCATCGCTCGTACCACCACAACCTGCTGACCTTTGGGCTGGTCTATGCCTTCACTGAAAATTTTCTCCTCCCCATTAGCCATGACGAGGTGGTGCACGGTAAAGGATCCCTGCTCAACAAAATGCCGGGAGATCAGTGGCAAAAACTTGCAAACATCCGAGTCTATTTGGCATTCATGTGGGCTCATCCCGGTAAGCAGCTCCTCTTCATGGGCTGCGAATTCGGTCAACCCTCAGAATGGAATGAAGCTCGCGGCCTCGATTGGTGGATCCTCGACCAACCTCTCCACCAGGGACTACACCGCCTCGTGGCCAATCTGAACAGAACATATCGGGACACGCCGGCGCTGTGGGAACAAGACAACAGCTCAGCCGGATTTGAGTGGCTGGATGAAGGCAACTCCTTTGAGAACATAGTGGCTTTTGTTCGTTGGTCCCATTCGGGAGATCCCCTCGTAGGGATTTTCAATTTCAGCGGCAGACCCCTCGATTCGTATCGTGTCGGACTACCATTCGCCGGAACCTGGGAAGAAATTATCAACACAGACGCCGAAGAATTTGGGGGCTCTGGTGTGGGTAATTACGGCTCAGTGACCGCGAGCGAGCACCCGTTTCACGGTCGTCACGCCTCGGTAGAGCTCAGAGTGCCCCCGCTGGGAGGTCTATGGCTAAGACCCCAACCCCAGCCAACTCATCAATGAAAGAAATATTTCAGTAGAGCAAGAGGGTGAGTCGGCGGCGGGCAGCGACCACACGCTCATCGTCCGAGCCAACGATCTCGAAGTAATCAAGAATTCTTAGCCGGAGCCGAGTGCGGGCCTCCGCCTCGACGGTGGGGAAAAGGTCCAGCAGCCGAGAAAAAGCATCGTCGAGATGCCCCCCAGAGAGATCAAGGTCGGCCACGAGCAATTGGGCATCGACATCGTCAGGACTCTGGGCTGCCGCGGCGCGTGCCGCCCCTGAATCCACCTCAGCGAGTCGCGCTAACAACGAAACCTGGGCAAGCCCGGCCACGGCAAGGCTGTCCCGAGGATTCTGGGCAATTGCCGTCTCATAGGATTTGATCGCAGTAGCGAAATCACCGACAGACAGGGCATCGTATGCCTCTTGATGATGTGGAGGCAACGGTTCTTCCGGCGAGGTATCATCGGTGGCCGAGTCGCTCTCGTCCCCGAGCGGCACAGCACCGGTCACGTTGTTCTGAGCGGCAAGCTGAAGCACTTGCTCGATGACCTCGCGCAGCTGATCATCAGGAAGAACGCCCGAGAAGAGTTGAACAGGCCGTCCGCCAATCACCGCGGCGACAGTCGGCACCTGCTGCACCTGGAACGCTTGAGCAAGCTGTGGATTGGCCGTGGCGTCCACGGTCACGAGAACAATTCGACCCCGGTACTGGAGCACAGCATCCGCCAAAGAAGCTTCGACCCCGTGTCCATAGAACTCCACGATGACCGGAACTGTCGATGAGAGGTCAAGTACCTGGGTAAAAGTAGCGTCGGTTGCGGAGCGCACTACCCCATTGGAGGAACCCGGGTGATCTGAAGCTACGACAGGAGACCGAACAAGGGATGAAAGATCGACGGCACCTCGCAGATGTGCGCCGCCTACTGGTGTTGTGGTCATACGGCTTCTCCAGCCCTCACGAGTCCCTGGGCGAAACCCAACAAAACGATTTTCTTGTCGCTTCCCGCAGGCGGGACGAAGAATAACAACTGATCACTATAAGTTGCTTGAATACCTTTCGAGCTGACAGCAAGACCAGAGAGTGCTTTAACAGCCCCGGCGGTGTTGACAGCAGCACCCTCTTCTGTCGGGGTTACTATTGTTCTCTCGTTCAAGTTCACCGCGACCAGGGCACCAGCATCATTCGTTGCAAGGGAAATGGATTCGGCTTTGCCGATCTCGTGCGCGAAATACATGGTCGCGGTGCTTGGTAGCTCAGAGCGTTTGGCCTGCTTATAGGCTGCGCCAACTGACACCCGAAAGCTGTCACCCTCCGCCTCAAAATTGGTGTAGGCCTCACTCGCGGTATCGTTTTCTAGGATGTCACCATAAGCGAGAGCGATCTTGTCAGGATCGAATCGCAGCACGGAGCTCGACGGCAAAAGACGGGCGGTCCCGACCTCAGCCTGTGCCACATCAGGAATTTTTTGTGAAGGCTCTAAGGTCATCGCGTACATAACTTTGTACTGTGATCGGGCATCTTGCTGTTCAAGCATGAGGGCCATCGAGGGGATGGTCTGGTCGGCATCGTCCTGAATAACAGCAAACACCGCCCGCGGCCAACTCTCCGTCTGCTGCGGCAGAGTAAGTTTTACCGGGCCCGCGGGAATAGGCTGCAGGGCTTCCAACGTGGGATCAGCCGTGGTAATAGCGTAATTTGCCTCGCGTAGCTCGTACGCAGCACCACCGAAGCGTGTGGCAAGCAGGGTCGTATCTTTCGCGGCATCAGCCTGTTCTGCAGTCTTCGATATCTCGGCGACAATTCGCTTTACTTGAGAAACTGTGACCGCAGGCGGAAGATCCTTCCTTAATTCAGCAGATGATGATGACCCCGGCGTCGAATCCGCCGCAATGTCGCCTGAGGGTGCTGCTCCTGCCGTGCAGGAAGCAAGCATGAGTGTGCTCAGAACAGCAAGCGGGGCGGCAAACATTCCTCGACCTAAGGAACGGCGCGCACGCGAGCCCTCGACGCCACGACGAGGGGTTTTGTATCTTGGCTTCTTCGGCACTTTGGGCATTTTCAGCTGCTTGCGGCGCGGACCGCGCAATTTACGCATATGCGATATCGCCCAGAGCAGAAACAACAGACCCAGTAGCAACACCACAGCACCACTAACGATCAAGGCACCGGACCACCCAGTGGTGCCATTCACAGGCCAGGTAATGGTGATTTCTTGGGGCGCTGGCAACCCATCGATCGATGTCATAACAAAAGAGAACTCTGGAGGCGCGTTAAGCTTCGCAAAGAGCGTACTCTCGGCTTCGAATTGATCAAGCCAAAGATCAGATCCTGACAAATTGGGAATGGTCGACTCCGAACCGGAGACGACTGAATTCGTGAGTTTTTTGGTTTTCGGATTGAATCCCACCCAATTGTAGGTCGTGTCACCAACCCAGGCGATCACATCGGTGGTGCGACCGTATGCCGCGACAATCGTCGGGGAACCGGAGACCTTGAGGGACTGATTCCCTTGGTAGGCGTCAAGCGCTGCTCCGTCGATCACAGTAACAACAGCATCCGTGGGAACTGAAGTGCTGAGCATTGCCCGATCAGGCTCAGCGAAAATAGTGCGTTGCGTAATACCAGCAGTGATGAGGACGGCAGCAAAAACAAAACTGATGATGGCGAAAACAAATCGCACAATAAACTCCTTTCGCACTACCTGATCTGACCATGAACGTGACCCTCGACTTCACCAGGAAGCGACTCGCAGTCGGACGAGAGCCGGGCCCTCCTCGCGGAGAGCGGCATCTAATTAAGGACATCCAAGAGTAGCTGATGGTGCTGAGAGCACCAACTCTGCGGCAGGGTGCCACCCCGCGCTAAACTCGCAGGATTCCCCCATCTCACGTTTCAAGGAGAAGCCATGGCTGTTGACGACACCGCGTTCAGCATCGAAATGCGCGGATATAAAAAAGAGGAGGTTGATCGGACAGTTCAACAGCTTCGCGCCGAGGTCATTAAGGCTAATTCCGCTCGTAACGACTCCGCCCGAGAGGTCAAGAGACTGCTCGCCGTCAACGAAGACCTGCAGGCAGAACTCGACGAAAGCGGGAGTCCTACATATGCGGGCCTGGGAACAAAGCTTGAGAACACTCTGCGTGTTGCCGAAGAACAATCCACTCGACTTATTAGTCAAGCTGATATCGATGCAGAGAAGCTGCGCACCACTACAGCAGCTGAGGTCGCCAGACTCAAAGCTGAAGCGCACGAGGAGGGCGTTAGGGCCACTCAGGCAGCAGCAGCAACCACAGAGAAGCTCCTAGCAGAGGCGCGCACCGAAGCCGAAAACACCCTCTCAAGTGCTCGAGTCGAAGCCGAAGCACTCACCCAAGATGCTATGAGGGAAGCGGCGGCGATTCGCGGTGCCGTGGCTACCGAAGCCGCCGAGCTACGCACCACCTCCCGGCGAGAAGCGGCGGCTCTTCGCGCCCAGGCGGAGCACGAAGCAGCAGAACTCAGAGCAAATTCAAGCCGTGAGACTGCCGAAGCCCGCGAAGCCGCCACAACGCTGGCACGCGATTCTGAGCTTGGTCGCGCAAATTATGAGAACGAGAACACACGCCTACGGGCCGAGCTGGCGCGCGATATTGAGCAAAGCAGGACTGACCTCACCCGAGAAATCGATACGGGCCGAGCAGAACTTGCCGCAGAACTGTCGTCTGCGCGCGAAGCATGCGACAACGAGATCGCGGCATTACGTGAAAAATTCTCCCACGAAGACGAGAAAGCTCGCGAGGAGCTTCGCATCGATATCGAGACCGCTCGGGCAACCCTGGAAGCAGAAACTGAGGCGGCGCGCGCAGCACTGGCCGTCGAAATCGAAACAGCGCGCGCAGCACTGGCCGTCGAAACCGAAACAGCACGCACAGCACTCGAAAGAGACACTGCCAATACTCGCGCCACACTTGAGGCCGAGACGGCAACGGCCCGCGCCGCACTCGACACCGAGACATCCACTTCGTGGGCAGCCCTTGAGGCTGAAACCGCTCAAGCTCGCGCCGCACTTGACGCCGATACCAACGCAGCTCGGGTGAAACTCGAAGCAAAAATGAAAACCGCGCATAATAAATTAGCCTCTGAAACAGCGGCCGCCCGAGCAGCACTCGACGCGGAAACTGCGGAAAAGCTCGCGAGTGTGACCGCAGAGATCGCCGAACAGCGCGCAGCTCTCGAAGCAGATATCACGCAGGCACGCGCTGCACTAGCCCATGACATCGAGAAGCAGACCACAGACCTGACCCGCGATATTGAACGGCAGCGAACTGAACTTGCTAGCGAAGCAGAATCAACCCGTGCCGCGTTGGCCCACGACACAGACAGCGCACGCTCGGCCTTGGCCAAAGAAGTGGAGCAGGCTCGTATCGATCATGAACTTGAGATGACGACTCGGCGAGACGAGGCTGAAAAAGAATTCTTGTCTAAGCATCAGGAAGCCTCAACCCAAACGCAGAAATACCTGGAAGAGGCACAGGTGCAGCTCGCCGAAACCATTCGTCAAGCCGACACCAAACGCCAGCAAGCCAAAACTCTCGAGAACAATGCAAAATCTGCAGCAAAGAAAGTTCGAGATGCTGCTGCCGCGAACGCAAAAGATGTCCTCGAAAGCGCAGAGGCCCGAGCCGCATCAATGCTCGCGGATGCCGAACTCCGCAGCGCCGAACTCATGTCAGGTGCCGAAGAGCGCCTGGCCAAGATTATGCTCGAACGAGACACCGTAGCCGGTTACCTTGAAAACCTCCGCGGTGTTCTGCAGCAGGCCGAAAAAGTGGCAGCGGGCTAAAATCTGACCCGCTCACCGACGATGTGAAGGACCGCCGTGAAAATTTATAATCCTTTTGTCCTGGGGTTACTCGGCGGCCTTGGAGTCATTGTTGCCATCGGTATCGGCTCGGTGGTGGGTTCACTAGCGACAATCCTGACCTACATCGGTGCGGCTCTTTTTCTCGCCCTGGGCCTTGATCCCTTGGTTACTTGGTTAGAGAACCACCGGTTTCCACGGCCTTTGGCCATCGGTACGGTTTTGCTCGCAGTTCTGGGTGTGTTCACCGGTCTGGTCTTCGCGATCATCCCAGCCGTCACAGAACAGGTCGACACCGCAGTCAAAACTATCCCCGACCTCATCAATGCCTTCAACGATGGCACCCTGGTCACAAACATCGAAAAAGCAGCACCCTGGTTTGATGTTCGGGGCGCACTTGATGGGCTGCAGGACTGGCTCGCGAATCTGGATGTCACCAGCATCGGCGGCGGCGTGCTCAACGTGGGAATTAAAATCGCTACGGGAATTACCGGGGCCGGGGTTGTGTTGTTCCTTACTCTCTACTTCGTATCGTCACTCAACAGCATCAAACGCGGGATGTACCAACTTGTTCCCGCTTCGAAACGGGAACGTTTCATCGATCTCTCTGAGCAGATCGCGGCAGCAGTGGGACGTTATGTCATGGGCCAGGGCTCACTCGCGCTTGTCAATGGCATCCTCTCGTTCGTCGTTTTGGCCCTAGTGTTTCCTTTGGTGGGACTTCCCGTCAAATACTCTGCCCTGTTGGCATTTATTGCCTTCCTCGGGTCGCTGATACCGCTCGTGGGCACTCTTTCAGGTTCCACCCTCATCACATTGCTCGTTTTGTTGTTCAACGGAGTACCCAGTGTTTTCGGTGTGGCGATCTACTACATCGTTTACATGCAAATCGAGGCATACATCCTCAGTCCGAGAATTATGGCGAAAGCCGTTAAAGTTCCTGGAGCAGTGGTGGTGATCGCCGCACTAGCGGGTGGCACCCTTTTGGGCGTTCTTGGCGCGCTGATCGCAATCCCGGTTGCTGCGGCCATCCTTCTCGTCATTAATCAAGTTCTCGTGCCCCGTCAAAACACGCTGTGATTGTTACCCGCAGATCAGCTCGTTCTACGAAGCTCATGGGCCTGCTCGTCCCACTCTGTCGGTAGCGGAAGAACCTGGGGATTGGTCTGCTTGACTATCTCGCTCAGGATCCGGTAAGTCTGTTCCTCGCCCACCCACAGATGCTTCCCCCTCTCGACGATCACACATTCCCGCTCCGGAACCACGGCAAAGCGCTCCAGTGCCTCTGCGGGGCGTAAATAGTCGTCAAGCTCTGGGATCACCGCAACCAGACGTTTGCCACTGCCCGCCCATGCAGCGAGCTGAGCTGAGCTGGTCGTCCGCAACGGCGGGGACAGCAGAATCGCTCCCCTCACCGGATAGTCACGACCATAGCTCAGAGCAAGATCCGTACCAAAGGACCACCCCAACAACCAGGGAGACGGTAGCGCTCGCTGCTGAACAAACTGCATCGCCGCAGCTAAGTCATATTGCTCGTCGACACCACCGCCGAAGCTTCCTTCTGAACTTCCGCGGGGTGAACTCACGCCACGAAAATTGAATCGGAGCACGGCAAGGTCGGCCACAGCGGGTAAACGCGCGGCAGCCTTCCGCAGAATATGTGAGTCCATAAATCCGCCAGCCGTTGGCAGGGGATGCAGGGTCACCAGAGTGGCTATCGGTGGAGCAGAAACAGGAGATGCGAGCTCACCTACCAGGGTAAACCCGTCTGAGGTATGTAGTTCGATGTTTTCGCGGATGGCGGGAAGCTGGACTCCGCCCCTGATCTCAATACTCACAGCAGCTCCTGAGTCATGGGGTGATTCTCCAGCAGTGTTGGTGCCAATGACGGCGCGCCAAGAGATCTTCCAGATCCCCCATAATGCCGTCAGCTCGCCAGGTTACGATATGAGCGAAACCCGGTGGGATTTCTCGTGCACATCCCGGGCAGACATAGTGCTTCGTCGAGCTCAGAGCCGATAGTGCCTGCACGTACCACCGGCCATCGCGCTTATTCTCAATGTGCCTCTCAGCGGTTAATGCCCGAGCAAGATCATAGGGTTCTTTTCTGGCAGAACGACTACCACGAGGGCGGGATGAACGAGGCACCTCCCCAGTGTATGTGAGGGTCTAGTACCAACCCCGGTTTTCCGAATGCTCCCATGCACCACAGGGTGTAGCGTATCGCCCTTGAATGTAGCTCAACCCCCAGGATATTTGAGTGGCTGGATTCGTCGCCCAGTCGGCACCGGCGGACGCCATTTTTTCACCCGGGAGCGATTGAGGAATACCGTATGCACCGCTTGATGCGTTGTAGGCGTAGACATTCCAGCCAGATTCTCTGCTCCAGAGGGCAACGAGGCAACTGTACTGGTCATCGCCCATGCCCATTGATGTGAGCATCCCATAGGCTATGGCCTGCGCACTGCCTGGATCGGGGATACCCGCTGCTGGTGCCGATGATCCCTTGACAACCGGAGGGGCGACCACCACCGGTACGGTGACCGAAAACGCATCACGACCGACCAGGGTGGTGTACTGACTGGCAGCTGTCAACGATTGTGCCCCGACAAATCGCGCCGTCGACGGCGAACCCACAAACCCATAACCCGAAGCCATCGCAATCGAAGCGCCGGGCGGTGCGAGTGTAACAATGACGAAGGCAAAACTCACGAACATCGCAAAAAGAGGAAGAGACCACGAAGACCTGACGTGTCGCCCAGAGATATCTCCCCCTGCGCTCTTAAGCTGCGCGCGAATCTCGCTTATCTGAGAATGTCTGCCCACAAGAACAATATTTTAGCCCATGAAACAGAAAAGCCGTGAAGCGTTCATCGAACAGCGAGCATGACATCAATAACAGCGTCAATAACAAGATCGACTTGCTGCTCGTTATACCCTCGTTTCGCCCCGCGAAAGACAACCGTGCGCACTTGATCAACACTCAATGCTTCACCGCGCTGGAAGTACCCCACCATCCGATCTGCAAAAGCATCCACATCAGCAAGGCTGTACCCCCTGGTGAGCGGGCCAACCCGAGAGAAGCGATTCCCCGGGCCCCGGGCTAGCCTGTCCAGAATCGTCTGCGCAGAACTGCGGGCCTGAGAGTACCACGCAGCATTACCTTCTGCGGCGACCGCACGCTCTCGTTCTCGCGACGCGAATGCGTCTTCAAGACGTTCAAGCGCCGCATCGACATGGTTGGTCGAGTATCCACCTTTCTGCATCGTAAACGCCATCGTGCGAATCGTATCGGCGTCAAGCACGGTCAACTGGTGAGAATCAGCGGTATACGCACGCCGCGCCTCCTCAAGAAAGTCCTCGACCTGATCGACGCTATAGCCAAGCTTAGATTTTCGACTGCGGGGAAAAGTTGTGCTCACCAGACCATTGTGCCCCAGCTCTGATCGGAAATTCAGACACTGACTCTAGGTAAAAACAAGAAACATCGCGTAAGCCGCAGCGGCAGAAAGCAGAGGTGAGTCTAATCGATCAAGAAAACCGCCATGCCCTGGAAGCCAGGTACTGATATCTTTAATGCCAAGATCACGCTTAATTAAGGACTCTGCCAAATCGCCGGTTGTCGCGGTGAATGCGAGGACAAGTCCAAAAACAATACCGACCCACCATGGCTGGTCGAGCATAAATATCGCGGTAAGGACACCGGCAACCACAGCGGTGATGACCGATCCACCAAAACCCTCCCAGGTTTTTTTGGGACTGATCGTGGGTGCCATGGGGTGCTTACCGAAAGCTAGTCCGCTGGCATAGGCACTCACATCGACAGAAATCACCACGATGAGAAACGCTAGGGTCCACCACTCTCCGCCATCTTGGGCAGTCAGCAGCACAGCGAATCCCGTCATAAAAGCAATGTAAATCACGACAAAAGCACCCGCCCCGAGATCGAAGACAATATCACGTGGGGAGTTTCTTGCGGGCGGGCGCGCAAGCTCAACAAGACGCCACACGATAATGACGGCAATACCTAGCAGTGTCGCTAGCCAGTGCCCATCCGCGCCCCACAGGAAAGCTGAGGGAACGACAGCAACAGCGACGACAACCGCAGGAACACGAGGGACTCGACGACCCGCGAAGCGCAAAGCGCTGGCCAACTCCCACGCAGCAAAAGCCACCAAAATGCTGGCAAAAACCATGAAAATAGCTTTAATAAAAATGAGGCTGAATAGCAGGGCCAAGCCCAGAGCCAAACCCACGATGATGGCAGATAAGAGCGGTCTTCCTGTTCGCGCATTGATCTTGTCGTTGGTGGCGCGAACCTGAGCCTCAAAATCGCTGGCCATCAGACCTCAAGCAACTCGGCTTCCTTACGCTTAAGTGCGTCATCAACAGCATCGACGTGGACTTTGGTAGTAGCCTCAAGCTCTTTCTCTGCCCGCGCGATGTCGTCTTCTCCCACCTCTTTGAGGTTGTCGAGGTCATCCTTCGCCTTTCGTCGTATATTGCGTACACTCACTCGGGCATGTTCTGCTTTATCGCGGACGATCTTCACAAACTCACGACGACGTTCTTCGTTCAACTCGGGAAGAGTCGCACGGATCACGGTGCCATCATTACCAACGCTGGCACCAAGATTGGCGGCACCCACAATAGCTTTTTCAATATCTTTTAGGGCACTCTTATCGTATGGCGTAATAACCAGCGTGCGCGCCTCCTGGTTGACCATTGAGGCGAGCTGAGCGAGCGGGGTGGGGGTTCCGTAGTAGTCCACTAGGATTTTTTGGAATAGCGCCGGATTAGCGCGACCGGTCCGAACGGTCCCAAAGTCATCTTTAGCGGCATCGAGCGCTTTCTGCATTTTGTCTTTAGCCTCGGCCAAAACTTCACTAATCACGGCAACTCCTTTGTGTCGTCCTCAAGTTTAGAGTGTGAGAACGACCAGAACGGTCAGCACCGCTGGCGATGGCATACATCACAAGTCAGCACATCGAACAAAGCCCTTTCGTCAGAGAGAAGTGCGGCTTTAGTTCGAGACAAGAGTGCCGATGCGATCACCACAAATCGCCTTGATGAGATTGCCAGCTGGTTCCATCCCAAAAACAACCATCGGCATGGCATTGTCCATGCACAGACTGAACGCAGTGGAGTCAACCACCTTCAACCCCTGCACAAGTGCCTCTTGGTAGGTAATCTCGTCTATCTTTTTGGCAAGAGGATTTGCCCGTGGATCAGCATCGTAAACACCATCAACACCATTCTTTGCAACAAGCACGACCTGTGCATCGATTTCTAGGGCACGCTGGGCTGCCACCGTATCTGTCGAAAAATAAGGAAGCCCCGCTCCTGCCCCGAAAATCACGACACGGCCCTTCTCAAGATGACGTTCAGCACGACGTGGAATGTACGGCTCAGCAACCTGGGTCATTGAGATCGCTGATTGCACACGAGTGGCCGCGCCGGCCTGCTCCAAGAAGTCCTGGAGAGCAAGCGCGTTCATGACGGTGCCCAGCATCCCCATGTAATCAGCGCGGCCCCGATCCATTCCACGCTGACTCAGCTCGGCTCCCCTAAAGAAATTTCCACCACCCACAACGATGGCAATTTCTACATCAGTAGATGCCGTGGCAATTTCTTTTGCCAGAGAAGACACCACATCGGGGTTGACCCCCAGTGAGCCACCACCAAATGCTTCACCGGACAGTTTGAGCAGAACTCGTCTTTTTCGAGAATCGATGATCTCTCTCCTTCGTCGGGATGTTACATTCAGGTCCGATAAGGCTATCCCGAGAAACACCTGGAGGTTGTCGTACTACCCCTGCTGGCCCATCCGAGACAGCACGACAAACTCACAATGACGCTGCCGAATTCTTTAGGCTCCGACTTTAAATCGAGCGAACCCCACCACAGCAAGCTTTGCCTCAGCAAGAACTTTGTCAATCGTCAGCTTGTTATCACGCGCATAATCCTGTTCAAGCAGGGCAACCTGCTTGACATAGGCACCCAGACGGCCCTCGACAATCTTGGGAAGAGCAGCCTCAGGCTTACCCTCGCCGCGACTGATCTCCTCGACGATACGACGCTCGTTTTCAAGATCAGCAACCGGGATGTCGCCCCGGCCCAGATACTGGGGATCAGCGAACGAAATGTGCTGCGCAATGCTGCGAGCAGTTTCGACATCGTCTCCCGTGTAAGAGAGCACAACACCGATCTGCGGTGGTAGGTCTTTATTGGTGCGGTGCAGATACACCGAGAAGGCATCGCCGGAAACACGAACCACGCGTCGCAACTCCACCTTCTCGCCAAGAATCGCAGCCTCATCATCAATGATCGCCGCGACGGTCTTAACCTCAGCAACAACAGCCAGCGCTGCCTCAAGGGTTTCGGCCCCAGAGCCCGCCAGTGCAGCCAATACGACATCGCCCAGCGCCACAAATTTATCGCTTTTAGCGACAAAATCAGTTTCGCAGGCAAGCTCGATCATCGTGGTAGCGCCCGGCTCTTCGATGGTCGCGATAAGACCCTCGCTAGTGGAGCGATCAGCCCGCTTAGCATTACCCTTTGCGCCCTTAAGTCGCAAAATCTCTACAGCCTTTTCGAAATCACCCTCAGCCTCAACTAGGGCATTCTTGGTGTCTACCATGCCCGTGCCGAGGCACTCGCGCAGCGCCTTAATGTCAGCGAGACTCACGTCTGCCATTGTTCTTCCTCACTATTGTGTTCGGCGCACTGGTGGCTGTTTTTCAGCGTCTGTGTTTCGCACTGTCACAGTTTCCCGTGCCCCTGTGGGTCTGGACTAAAAATTATGAGACGACTGGTGATCTCGTTGGCACTGTCTTCGCAGCTGTTTTCTTGACAATAGGCACCTCAGGCTCACCGTCGGCTTCGATAGCCTCCTGCGCCCTCACACCCTCCACGGATGGGATCTTAGGCTCGCCACCCTGAGCCGCTTCGGCAGCGACAGGCTCATCGGCCTGGGTCGGGACAGCAGCGGGCTCAGAATCGGCAGGCTCAACCGCAGCAGGCCCTGAGTCGGCAGTGGGCGCTTCCGAGGCAGTCAACAACTCCGCCTCCCACGCCGCGAGCGGTTCGACCTCAGCCCCGTCTTCGGGCTTCTGATGACGCTGGATCAGCCCCTCGGCCGCTGCATCCGCAATAATGCGAGTCAGTAGACCAACTGAACGAATGGCGTCATCGTTACCCGGGATCGGGTACTGCACTTCGTCAGGGTCACAGTTGGTGTCAAGAATGGCAATAACAGGAATATTGAGCTTATGCGCCTCGTCGATAGCGAGGTGCTCTTTTTTGGTGTCGACGACCCATACGGCAGAAGGAGTCTTCGTTAAATTGCGGATACCACCGAGGCTCTTCTGAAGCTTGATGAGCTCACGCTTCTGAATAAGCAGCTCTTTCTTCGTGAACCCTCGGGTGGTGTCGTCGAAGTCAACCTCTTCGAGTTCTTTCATGCGCGCAAGGCGTTTCGATACCGTCTGAAAGTTGGTGAGAAGCCCACCAAGCCAACGCTGATTAACATAGGGCTGGCCGACGCGGCTGGCCTGCTCAGCAATCGAACCCTGAGCCTGTTTCTTCGTACCAACGAAGAGAATGGTGCCGCCGTGCGCAACAGTCTCTTTGACATAGTCGTAGGTTGCATCGATGTGCTTCAGTGATTGCTGCAGGTCGATGATGTGACTGCCCGAACGCTCGGTCAAAATAAAACGCTTCATCTTCGGGTTCCAACGACGAGTCTGGTGCCCAAAGTGCACGCCACTGTCAAGTAGCTGGCGAATGGTGACAACGGCCATAACCGCGCTCCTTCTCGGCACACTGCAACGAGGCGACCTGTGCCATTTCTCAGTTATTTTTCGGCACCGGTTGGTGCGAAACCTAGTGCCCAGGAACACAACCACCTGCAAGCAGGACTGAATGGAGTGTGGATACCGACAGCGTCCGATAGCAGACAAAGCGAGCTGCTAAAAGACCACGGGCACGCGTAGTCACTCGAATCGCTCCGAGTGCTGTACAAATAATAGCACCGCTCCCCCACCGATACCTTCCAGAGTTTTTTCCACCGATCTGAATCAGCGCCACTCTCAGAGGACATCACCAACGACGATAGTCGGATGATTCGCCTTATCGCCATCACGGCACTGACTCTGTTCATTTCTGCACCGGTGCAGGCTCCCGCCGAGCCTCGGGAGCCTGCACCGCCCGCTACGTGGTTCTGGCCCGTCGATCCGCCCCACCACATTATGCGACCCTTCCTCGCCCCGGCGACACCATATGCACGAGGTCACCGCGGAATCGACTTGGCCGCGCAGAATCGTGTCTATGCCGCTGAGGCCGGGGTTGTACATTTTGCAGGAACAGTGGTGGATCGCCCTGTGCTCTCGATTCAGCATCCAGGTAACCTGCTATCAAGTTACGAACCGGTGCAGACCACACTGCACCTAGGCGATGTGGTAGATCGCGGTGATCTCATTGGCATTATTGAACCCGGACACTGCGCCAGCACGTGCCTGCACTTCGGCGTCAGGCTGCATGGCGAATACGTTTCACCCCTGCTCTACTTGGGCGGCGGGGAAGCTTCAATATTGCTCCCCACACGACGCTGAGCCTGTGGTGTACTCGGCCACCAGAATCTTTCCCCAGCGATAAAAGCCAGCGACGGAACGATGATGGTGCGCACCAGAAGGGTGTCGAGCAGCACTCCAATACACACGATGATTCCGATCTGGGTGAGCGTAATCAAGGGCAGCACCCCTAAGACGGCAAAAACGGCCGCAAGCAGAACACCAGCACTCGTGATGACGCCACCGGTCGATGACAGCGCACGAATCATTCCCTCTTGTGTACCGCGCCCAGCAGTCTCTTCCCGCGCCCGCGTGACTAGAAAAATGTTGTAATCGACTCCAAGTGCAACCAGGAACAAAAAGCTGAATAAGATCACAGTGGTGTCCAGGGCCGGAAAGTCAAACACCGTCGTGAACAACAGCCAGCTACCTCCCAGACTGGCGAAAAACGAAGCAACCACGGTGGCCAAAAGCAGAATCGGAGCGAGCAGGGAGCGAAGAAGGATCACAAGAACAAGAAACACGAGGCCGAGAATCACCGGGATAACCAGATTCTGATCCGCGGCCTGTGCGCGATTGACATCAAGGGTCTGGGCGTCAAGACCGCCCACGAGCGCCTCGGCACCCTCAATTTTGTGCAGGACATCTCGCAGTGTCATGACCGTCTCAAAAGATTCTGCTGTTTCAGCGGCAGAATTCAGGACGACATCGACCTGAGTCACTTTCCCATCACTGTCACCAACGCTGGCAGAGACCACTCCCGTGACCTCTGTAGCAGCCTGAGCCACAGCTGAAGCACTATCACTATCGGTGATCACTACCACTGGCGAACCACTGCCGGCAGAGAATGCTTCGGCCAGTACCTTCTGCCCTACCACAGCCTCGGGGACCGCAGTAAATTTTTCGGTCTGAGCCAGACCAACACGCATCTGCGGCACTCCCACCGCAAGCCCACCCAGGACCGCTGCGCCCACGAGGGCAACCACAACAGGTTTCGCTGACACCACTACGCCGAGGCGGTGCCATAGTCCCCGCTCGGGATTTCCCTTACTGCCGAATCGGGGAATGTATGGCCAGAAGAGCCTGCGACCGAAGGTTACAAGAGCTGCGGGAAGCACAATAAGAGCAAAGAGCATTGCGATAACAACACCGGCAGCGCAGGCGATGCCTAGAGCGCGGTTGCCCTCCAACTGCGCAAAGACCAGGGTCAATAGGGCGAGTACCACCGTGCTTCCGCTGGCAATAATGGCAGGCCCAGCAGCCTTCAGCGCCATGGACATCGCTACCCGACGATCCTCGGTAATCCGGAGTTCATCTCGATAACGGGCGATCAGCAAGAGGGCGTAGTTGGTCCCAGCACCAAACACCAGGACCGAAAGAATCCCGGTCACCGAGGCATCGATGACGATCCCCCATACCGCGGCCAAACGAGTGGCGACCACCCCCGCAAGACCATCGGCGACACCCACCACGACCAGAGGAACAAGCCATAGCCAGGGGCTGCGGTACGTCACGAGCAACAAGATGGCAACCACAATAACTGTGGTGAGGAGCAAAGTGCCGTTAGCGCCCTTAAACACCGCAGCGATGTCGACAGCAAAGCCTTCAGGGCCGGTCAAGAAAGCTGTCAGGCCCGGAGGAAGTCCGGTAGAAGCTACAGTGCGCAGGGTAGTAGCGCGATCCGCCTGCTCTGTCACATCAGAGATCGTCTCAAGCGGAACCACTACCAGGGCGGCAGTTCCATCGGCTGAGACGGTAGGAGGTGGGATGACCCCGTCACGCGATAATTCACTCAGATCGGAGGCCGCAGCTGTTACTGCTGTGACATCGCGATCATTGAGTTTTTTCCCATCCCGGCTGAAGACCATCAGAGCGGTGCTCGAGTCCGCGCTCGGTAGGTTTTTCTGCGCCGCGGCAACACGAGCAGACTCGGCGGAGGCGGGGAGCCCAATTCCGGGAGAGGTCTCACCGGCAGCACCAGAACCCAAAGCAAAAACAACCCCGGAAATAAGCGCGGTGCTCAGAAGAACGATCACTGATGCGCGGCGAGAGGTAACGAATCTGCTCAGAAATTGCATAAATTTATTATGACAGTCTAATTATTAATTAATCGAACAATAAAGCGCTAAAATTTTTCCATGCCAAATACGGGCAACGAGGATATCGCTGGGTTGTCGACACACCGGGCGACCCAAGTGCTGCGCGACATCATCACGGCAAACGAAGACTTTTCCGCTCGCATGGCAGCAGAACTTCGCGTCAACCCTACCGACCTGAACGCCATAGCTCACCTCATGTCTGACGGCTCTCTCAGCCCGACCAAACTCGCACGACGTCTTAACATGAGTACCGCCGCTGTCACGAGCGTGGTAGACCGCCTTGAGGCAGCGGGGCATGCTCAGCGGAAGCAAAATCCCACTGATCGACGCGCGGTTGTTGTGGTCCTCAATCCGGCGTCCATCGCACAAGCTCTCGCGGTGTTAACTCCCCTCATCAGCGGAATAGACAAGGTGTTTACTAGCTTTTCTCTTGCCGATCAGTCCATCATTACCAACTACCTTGAGCGGGTAGTGAGCGTGTATCAGTCACCAAGTCCTTTGTAAGACTCAGCGCTACGCCCTGGGATGTGCAAGACGGTAGCTCTGTTTCAAGCGCTCGGTCGAAACCTGAGTGTAGAGCTGGGTCGTTCCCAAACTGGCATGCCCGAGCATCTCCTGCACTGCACGAAGATCCGCGCCACCGTCAAGCAGATGGGTTGCTGCGGTGTGACGTAGAGTATGCGGCCCGGCCGGACCCGAACCTGGAACCTGGGAAAGCAAGCTCGAGACCAGAGCATAGACTGCACGGTCATTGAGTTTGGCACCACGCGTGCCAATAAAAAGAGCGGAGGTGACTGCGCCGGAACTAGCCTTCGCTAACAACGGTCGCCCCAACCTCAGATAAGCGTTGATTGCCTCGAATGCAGGAACACCAAAAGGGACAACACGCTCACGGGAACCTTTACCCATCACTCGCACCGTCAGTCGCTCATGATCTATGTCATCAATACTCAAGCCCGTGAGTTCGCTGACACGAAGAGCCGAAGCATAGAGAAGCTCAACGATAGCCAGATCGCGCAACCCTACAGGGTCGCCGGTGCTGGCGCTTAGGGCAACGCAGCTAAGAATATGCTCCATCTGCTGGCGGGTGAGGACGCGGGGCAGCTGATGCTCGAGTTTAGGTGCCTTGAGTCTGATCGCAGCATCCGAAGGCGTCATATTCCTGCTGGCAAGCCAGGCCGTAAAGCTGCGGGCGGCAGCAGCACGCCGAGCGAGAGTTGATGTGGCGAGACCAGCCTGAGAAGAACGCCACAACCAGTCACGGAATAACTCAAGATCGCAATCGTTGAGATCATGCACACCACGCTCTGTGGCGAAAGAAAGCAGTTGGCCAAGATCAGAACGGTACGAGCGCACAGTGTGCTCACTGAATCCACGCTCGTGAACCAGATAGTGAATAAAGTTCTCGACCACAGTCTGCAGATCCCCAGAACTGGAGTCTTCGCTGCGGTGTTGATCAGTCATGCTAGTCAGACTAGGCCTGCGCTCGGCGATGACGGCTTCGGAGGCGCGGCGCGTTTCGTCCAGCCACGCTCATGTTCACTAACGGCGTCGGCAAGCTGCAGGCGACCCAACTGTGCCCGAACGTCAGTGATTGACAGCCCTGATCGGGCCGCCAGATCATCTACTGTTCGCGGCGACCGCGGGCTGAGTGCATCTAACATCCTCAATTCAACCGCGCTGGTGACAGAACGGGTCTCGGGACCGACACTCGTCACCGAAGTCTCCGCCGATTGCCCTGCGAACGGAGCAAGTTCGGCCATTTCCCCTGCGGTAGTAACGCACACAACATCGTTCTCGCGGATCAACCGGTGGCACCCAGCCGATGCAGCCGATGTCACCGGGCCCGGCACCGCCCCGACCGGGCGAGACAGGCAGAGTGCGTGATGAGCGGTATTGAGTGAACCAGAACGCCACCCAGCCTCCAAAACCACCGTGGCCAAGCTCGCCGCTGCAATTAATCTGTTGCGCTGGAGAAAACGCCACCGTGTTGGGCTCGAACCGCATGGAAGCTCCGAGATCACCATGCCCTGTTCAACGATCCGCGATAGCAGGGCGTCATGCCCACTCGGATAGAAACGATCAACGCCACCCGCGAGAAAGGCAATCGTCTGACCCTTGCTTGCTAATGCTGCCCGGTGTGCCATGCCATCGATACCATAGGCCGCCCCTGAGACAATGGCATAGCCACGGTCGACTAAACCGGCAGAGGATTCCATGGCAATATGCTCACCATAGCCCGTAGCCGCGCGCGCTCCGACAAGAGAGATAGACACGCTCAGTGACATGAGTGCGTGTTCCGTGCCGCGAGTCCAAAGCGCAAGGGGTGCATGCGGTCCCAAATCTGAAAGCCCCTCCGGCCAGGATTCATCACCGGGCACACGCAATCGTGCGCCAAATCGTGCGGCCTGACGAAGGGACACCATAGTTAAGCGGGACTCAAGCCGAGGAATCCAGCGCCCAAAAGCCTTGTGAGCGTCATCCTCTGTGAGATGTGTTGAACCGAGGCTGGACACGAAAACTTTGGGTGTCCAACGCTCAATCATGGCAGCCAAGGCTCGAGCTGCCCCCAGTTTTTCGACCACTTCTCCTGCAACGCTGTCACCGGGCTCCGTGATACCGCTCCACGCTGCTCTCGCAAATCTCTCTTCGATCTCCTCTCTCTCAAGCTCGGGAACCGTCACCGCACGCACCATCTCAGCGACCTGAGCCTCTTTTAACCCGAACATACTCAACGTGAGATCGCCCTCCTGAGGTACAAAGCCTGTCCAATATGCTCAGCGGTGGGTACCGCAGAACCGTCCAGATCGCAGATAGTCCACGCGAGGCGCAGAATGCGGTCATAGCCGCGCATAGTGATGGCACCACGTTCAAGCGCGCGATCAATGGATGCGGTGCACACAGCCCCCAGCCGCGCTGCTGGCCCCCGTAGCCAAGAACCCGGAACCTCCGAGTTCTGCGTCCATGGCGTCTGCGCTAAGCGCTCCGCGGCCACCTTACGAGCGAGGGTTACCTTGGTTCTAGCCTGAGCACTCGTCATTTGAGGGGTTTCAGCTGATAGGCGCAATTGCGCGGTCGTAATGCGCTGCACGGTGAACTGAATATCGATACGGTCAAGCAAGGGCCCTGACAACCTGCTGATGTAACGTCGACGAGAGTTGGGCGGACAGCTGCACTCAGAATCACGGGCTCCATGCTGACCACAGGGGCACGGGTTAGCCGCCATCACCAGTTGAAAACGGCTGGGAAAGTGTGCAACCGCATTCGCTCGGTGGATGCTGATCACTCCGGACTCGAGGGGCTGACGTAATGCGTCGAGCACCGTGCGCGAAAATTCTGGTGCCTCATCAAGAAACAGAACTCCATGGGATGCCCGCGCCGCCGCTCCCGGACGAATATGGCCGCTGCCGCCACCCACCAGTGCCGCGGCTGTTGCAGTATGGTGTGGACTCTCTAGCGGTGGACGGTGCGAAAGGGATCCGCCGACAGGCAAACCACAGAGCGAGCGGATGGAGCTCACCTCCAGCGCCGCCTCAGCGTCCAGATCAGGAAGCAGCCCTGGCAGTCGCGAGGCCAGCATTGTTTTTCCGGCACCAGGAGGGCCGAGCAAGAAGACATGATGACCACCGGCAGCCGCGATCAGCATGGTCTGAACCGCGTCGACATGTCCCGCAACGTCAGCAAGATCACCAGAGTCGTCGATCCGATCTTCTACCGTGGGACACAGCACCACCTCGACAGGCTCGGGGGTGAATTCTCCACCGTGCCAGATCGCTGCCTCTCGTAATGAGGCAACGGGGATCACCCGCACTCCCGGAACGAGGGAGGCTTCTTCTGCGTTTCCTGTGGCCACCATCACCGTCGCAAAACCGGCACGGGACGCCGCCAGCACTGAAGGCAAAATTCCATGGATCGGCCGCAGCCGACCATCAAGCCCCAACTCGCCCAAATGCAGCACCGTGCCAATTGACTCAGCGTTGATTGAACCGGCAGCCGCAAGAGCAGCCACAGCGATGGCCAGATCGAAGCCCGAGCCGTGCTTTGGTAACGCTGCTGGGGAAAGATTCACGGTGATCTTGCGGTTGGGCAGCCCGCAGCCCGAGTTGCTCGCAGCGGAACGCACTCGATCTTTCGCCTCACCCAGAGCAGCATCGGGCAGGCCAATCAAGACGAAACCCGGGAGGTTGCTGGAGATGTCAGCCTCGATTTCCACAATGGCACCCTGCAATCCCAGCAAGGAGACCGACCACGTGCGACCGATCACCATTAGAAAACTCGCTCAAGATGTTCGACCTCAACATCACCGGTGGGAGGCACGATGATCCCGACCGCGTCGATCCTGATCCGGCTATGGTCGCCGGGGTTTTGCTCACACCAGGCAGCGGCCAGTCGCTTCAGTCGCGAGAGCTTTCGTGCCGTAATTGCTTCGAGCGGATGCCCGAACAGCACGCTGGAGCGGGTCTTGACCTCCACGAATACCAGTTCGTCACCGTCGCGGGCAATGAGATCGATTTCTCCCTGATGACACCGCCAATTGCGGTCAATGATGACAAAACCAGCGTGTTCGAGATACCGGGCAGCTATCGCTTCGCCCTGTGCCCCTAGTGTATTTTTTGCCGCCATACCCCGAGGGTGGTCGGTTCGCGATACGCGCAGGAGGTCGGCCGGGCAATCAGGGTATACAGCCTCTAGTGCGAGTCTGTGGAGGAGGAGCCACGCTACTCGTCGAGGGCAAGCTCCTGGGGAAGTTCAAGCTCTTTGGTCGAAAGCTCCTCGACATTAACGTCTTTAAACGTCAGCACTCTGACGCTTTTCACGAAACGATCTGAACGATAGACATCCCAGACCCACACGTCATTCATCGCGAGCTCAAAATAGAAATCGTGCTCGGTGTCTTGTCGAATAAGCTCTACCTCATTAGCGAGATAAAACCGGCGCTCAGTCTCGACGACGTAGCGAAACTGGCTGACAACATCCCGATACTCACGGTACAGCGCCAATTCGACCTCACGGTCGTAGTCTTCAAACTCGTCTTCATCCATAACTGAATTGAGTCTAATCGTTTAGCGAGCAACGACCGCAGTGCGGTTGTGCAGCCAGGTATGTCTATGCCATTCGGTCGCGCCCAGGGAGGCGATGGCAGCAAAATGCCCAACCGAACCATAACCCTTATTGCTTTTCCAGCCATAACCAGGCAGATCAGCATCCGCCTCGATCATCAGCCGGTCGCGATGCACCTTCGAGATAACGGATGCCGCAGCAACCGAAGCGCAGTCGCGATCAGCCTTCGGGCGGGTCCGCACAGGCAGCGGTGTGCGCAGGGCAGGGCTGAGCCAGTCATAGGAGCCATCAAGAAGAACAGTGCTGTGGCTGATCGACACCCCTGCCTCATGCAAAAGGACCAGTGCGCGTTTGCCGGCCAGTCCGAGGGCAGCCATAATTCCCACCGCGTCAACCTCAGCCGCTGCGGCCAGCCCCACAACAGACTGAAGCGACCACGACTGCGCCGCGGGAGCGAGAGCTTCGCGCCGTTTCTCACTGAGCATCTTGGAGTCGCGCAAGCCTGGGGGTGGTTCGCCACTCTCCGGGCCGACAACGGACATGCCCACCGCCACCGGGCCCGCGATGGCACCACGACCGACCTCATCGCATCCAATTACATACCGCGCGCCCTCACTGAACAGACGATGTTCCCACTCCAGCGTCGGATCAACAACCGGCATTATCGCCCCGAATCCCCGCGATCCACATCGCGAAAAGTGAGAGAGTAGTTGTCGAGCCAAGTCCACCGGTTCGCCGGCCAGCTGATCACCAGAGCCCGGCCTACCATATTGCTGATCGGAACGAAGCCCCCGGTGGGATCGTTACGGTGGTACGAAGAATCGGCCGAGTTGTAGCGGTTATCGCCCATAACCCACAATTTTCCTTCAGGAACGACGACCTCGAAATCGTCACGAGTAGCCTTGACTACGCCCTCCGGGAGCTCCAGATATGGCTCCTCCAACGGAATATCATTGACCATCAACTGCCCAAAATCATTGCAGCAGACGACGGTGTCACCCGGAAGGCCGATAACACGCTTGATCAGATGATCATTGCTATCAGGAGCACTCAGCCCCACAAAAGCAAGAACAGCATCTATCCCACCAACAAACCAGTTGACCGGGGCATCGACTCGCGGCGGTAACCAGCCACCTGGATCACGGAAAACCACCACATCACCACGTTCAATGGGGATAAGCCCCGGTTCAAGCTGATTGACAATGATCCGGTCATTCTGAATCAACGTGTTGTTCATTGAATCTGAGGGAATGTAAAACGAGCGAAAAAGAAAGGTTTTGATCAGAAAAGAGATAAGAAGCGCGGCAAGAAAAATCAGCAGGATGTCGCGAAGGAAAACCTTCCATCCTGATCGTGAGGGCTTCCGAGAAGAATCATCCTGCTGCAACGATTCTGCGCCTGACTTGGTACTTGCCTCTATGGCAATATCGGGCTGTATTTCACTAGTCATATTAAACCCCTGAGTTCCCTGATAAGCATATGCTGCCGGGAGCTCACAGTGGCCATAAGGCTCGCAAACGGGCCCTATTTACTGATCAGAATTCGCGCTTCTCTTTAATCTTGGCTTTCTTGCCGCGCAGCGCACGCAGGTAGTAAAGCTTGGCACGACGGACATCACCACGCGTAACAATCTCAATGTGATCGATGATCGGGGAGTGCACGGGGAAGGTACGCTCTACACCCACCTGAAAACTCACCTTGCGGACAGTGAAGGTCTCGCGAACGCCCTCACCCGAACGACCGATCACCACACCCTGAAACACCTGGATTCGTGCTCGCGTGCCTTCGATGATGTTGACATGAACTTTGACGTTATCGCCGGCCCGAAAATCAGGAATATTGTCTTTAAGGGATGCTGCATCAACGCTGTCAAGGATGTGCACGACTTATCGCTCTCTGCGCCCGCCACAGGTCGAACGCGATTAATAGTGAAGAATGGGAGTGCGTGTCGTGGCATTGTTCTTTATCGGAACACGCCGGAACCCCTATGGCAGAGCCGGATGCGGACACGAGGGCTAATTCTCGCACAGAAACACCCCTCGTTGCCAGTCAGAACCTCCCGCAGGAACCGCCGCAAGCGACGAGCGAACACACACCAGAGAAAACGGAACCCTACGTTATGACCGAGCAAGCCAACCGCGTGCACAGAATGTTCACGCGGCACGCAGACGCAGCACAACCCTCAGGAACCCTGGCCTGTACGTTTGGGGTGGCGTCCCATGATTGAACTGCGAACCCCCGAAGAAATCGAGAAGATGCGGGCCACCGGAAGCTTCGTAGCCAGCGTTCTCGAGGCCACAGCAGAGGCATCCATTGTCGGAGCCAATCTGCTGTCTATCGACGCCATCGCCCATGAGATGATTCGCCGCGCCGGAGCCGAGAGCTGCTACATCGACTACCACCCCTCGTTCGGCGGCTCCCCCTTCGGAAAGGTGATCTGCACCTCGGTCAATGATGCCGCGCTGCACGGCTTACCTCACGACTATCGCCTTCGCGACGGGGATCTCCTTTCTCTCGACTTCGCAGCATCACTTAATGGCTGGGTGGCAGACTCGGCGATCAGCTTCGTGGTGGGCACCCCGCGTGACGAGGATCTGGCACTCATCGAAGCGACATCGCGCGCTCTGGATGCCGGAATCGCGGCTGCCACGGTCGGTAACCGCATCGGTGATATCTCGGCGGCAATCGGCGGGGCAGCTCAGGCGGCAGGTTATAGCGTGAACACCGATTTCGGTGGGCATGGCGTGGGCCGGACCATGCATGGTGACCCGCACATCCCCAACAATGGCCGCGCCGGTCGAGGTTTGCCGTTACGTGCCGGTCTGGTGTTTGCCATCGAACCGTGGCTCATGATCGGCACCGACCGCATTTACACTGACCGGGATGGCTGGACGCTGCGTAGCGAGGACGGTTCTCGTGCCGCTCACTGCGAGCACACCGTGGCGATAACCGATGACGGGCCGATCATCCTGACCGCTCGCACGGGTGGCACCTCAGCAACCGCAACCGAGTCGCTCCAGTAGCTCTGCCTTACTCCAGCAGATCTGGTCGGACTCGGCGCGTGCGTTCGACCTGCTGCTCATGCCGCCAGGCTGCAATGGCACCATGGTTGCCGCTGAGAAGCACGGGCGGCACCTCAAGGCCCCGCCACTGAGCGGGTTTGGTGTAGCTCGGGTATTCGAGTAGACCATCCTCATGACTCTCTTCCTGGAGGCTTGCTGCATTGCCGATAACACCGGGAACCAAGCGAGAGACCGCCTCGATCATGGCCATGACGGCAACCTCACCGCCGTTGAGCACATAGTCGCCGAGGCTGATCTCACGCACTGATGCCCGCGAGGCCGCGTACTCGACGACGCGTTGGTCGATCCCTTCGTAGCGACCACAACCGAAGATGAGCCGCGGCTGCTGCGCTAACTGGCGCGCGGTCGCCTGGGTGAACCGCTCCCCCGCAGGCGAGGGAAAAATAACAACGGATGCCTCGACAATAACCGCATCGAGAGCCTCACCCCATGGCTCGGGCCGCATCACCATCCCGGCACCCCCACCGTATGGCGTGTCATCCACGGTGCGATGCCGGTCGTGGGTGAAGTCACGCAAGTCGTGGACCCGCGCCTCAATCAGCCCTGACTGCCGCGCCTTACCGAGAAGGGAAACATCGAGCACGTCAAAAAACTCGGGAAAGATCGTCAGGATGTCGATGCGCATCCGTGAAGTCTAGAAGAAGTGGTGCGGTTCTGAACTGCACATGTTTCGCAATAATTCCTTGAGCCGCATCGGCACGTTTGCTTCTTGCGTATCGTAGCTATTTAGTGCAACTATGTACCATAGTAAATAGTTACACTAAGTAGCCAGGGAGACGGTTCATGAGCAAACAAATGACCGAGATGCTCAAGGGCACGCTTGAAGGCATCGTGCTGGCGACTCTCGCATTTCACCCGGCGTACGGATACGAGATTACGGCCCGTCTGCGCGACCAGGGTTTTGCCGACATCGTCGAAGGTACCGTCTACGCGGTACTCATCAGAATCGAGCAGCGTGGCCTGGTCGATGTCGAAAAAGTGTCGTCGGAGAAAGGGCCACCACGCAAGGTCTACACGCTTAATTCATTCGGAGCCCAAGCTCTCGACGAATTCTGGACGACCTGGAGCTTCCTTACAGAACGCATCGATCAACTCCGCCACAGCATCACGCACCCAAGAAAGGAAGTTTAGTCATGGCAGCACAATGGATTGAACTGCTCACAGGGTCATTCGAGGACAAAAGACGCTGGCGTCGCTATAAGACTCGGAAGGAACAGCTCGCCCCGACCTACCGCATGGCGATGGACGGCATCGAGCGCTACCTCATGACCGCCGGGACGATCTCCGACGGTGGTGTTCTCATGAACATGTTCGAAGATCTCGCCGACCTGATTGAAGGCACTGCCTCTGACGGAACCCCGATCCGGGAGATTGTGGGAGATGACCCGGCGGAGTTCGCCGACACCTTTATCCAGAATTACTCGGACGGCCAGTGGAACAACAAGGAACGCAACCGCCTGAACGCCACCGTCGATAAGGCTGCGAAGACTGAGCATGTACCGGGGAAGGAGAACCGGGAATGACATCCCCACAGATTCTGAAGCCTGCAATCCGAATGCGCGGCATCGAGAAGTCATTCAAGAATCTACCCGTGCTGCGCGGAGTGACTTTCGACGCAACTTCATCACCGCATAATCTCGCTCGCCGACATCATCGCTACAACCTACGGCTTTGCGGCCTTCGCTGACCGCCGGAAAATCCGTCAATGGAGACTTGGTGTGCGGATGATCACCTCAGAGTCGCACCGGACGGCTGAGCGAAAGCGAAGCTCTCTCACTGCACAGGAACTTCGACCTCAACATCACCATCGACGACCCGGATCCGGTAAGTACCCAACACTAAATCTGGGTCAGCAAAACACTTCCCGGTTTCCAGATCGTAAACCTGCTTATGCAGCGGTGAGGCGACAGTGGGGCGGTCCCCCCGCGACCCGACGATGCCTCGCGCCATGACTGCGGCCCGAGTATCGGGATCGATATGGTCGACGGCGTAGAGTTCGTCTGGGCTCAGCATAAAGAGCGCGATTTGGAGCTGGCGCAGCACAATCGCCTCGCCCCAGAATGGTTCAAGCTCGTCGAGAGCGCAGGCTTTCTCCCAGGCAGTACGATTGGCGGTCTCGATCAGGGTCATGAGGTCTCTTCCATAAGTCGCTCTTCCTAAGAATTGAGAGTAAATCTACACAACTCATATTTCACAGGGGTCACCGGGTATTTCATTATCATGACACCGCCTTCACCGGCCAGCGGATGCCTCGTGTGCTGCTTGTGATCTGGTCGACACATTGAGGTAACAGTGACGACATTGCCCACGGATACACTTCAGAATCTGCTCGCCTGTCGATGAACAAAGGACTAGTGGCCCATGGCATCAGTAACACCCAAAGATGTCCTGATTATTGGTGGAGGACCTGCGGCTCATCGACTCGTGGAAGCGATCCTCGCGCGCGATGGCAACAAGACCATCCGCCTCACTGTGGTTTCAGAAGAGCTTCACCTTCCCTATGATCGAGTCGCCCTCAGTAAAAGGCTCGACGGCACCACCGATCTGAGCCTGGCCACCGAGGTATGGGAGTCGGATGCGGTCACTTTGCGTCGGGGCGAGCGCGCGCTATCGATAGACCCTGATGCTCGCACTGTTACCCTCGATAACGGCGAGACCCTGAACTACGATGAGCTCGTGCTGGCGACGGGCTCGTCGGCTCCGGTCCCCGAGATTCCCGGTGCCGAGCACGCGCGGGTGTACCGCACCATCGATGATGTCGACTATTTCACTGCCGAGGTGACCCGGCTGGAGGCGGCGCTCGGTCGACCGGCGCGAGTGTTGGTCGCGGGAGGTGGGCTTCTCGGCCTTGAAGCAGCGGGTGGTTTACATCGACTGGGTGCCGAGGCGGCGGTAGTGCACTCCGGATCCTGGCTCATGTCTGCTCAACTTGATGAGGGTGCCGGGCAAGCGCTGGGGCGCCTTATGGTGGCCCAAGGGATCCAGCTGCATCTAGGAACGCGTCCGCGGAGCATCACGATAAGCGATGATGGCACCGTCACCGGAGTGACGTTCACCAACGCGCAGAGCACCGATGCCGACCTGGTGATCTTTGCGATCGGGATTTCTGCTCGGGATGAGCTCGCGCGGATGGCGGGGCTCATCCTCGGTTCGCGGGGAGGGGTGGCCATCGGCTCAGATTGCACCACCTCGGCACCCCATGTGTGGGCAATCGGCGAGGTCGCCGCCTTCGAAGACCGCTGCACCGGTTTGGTCGCGCCATCCAATGCCATGGCCGAAGTGGTCGCCGACCGACTCCTGGGTGGAGCCGCCGAATTCACCACGGTCGACGATGCTACCAAGCTGAAACTTTCTGGTGTGGATGTCGCTAGTTTCGGTGATGCGCGGGCTGAGGCCGAGGGTGCCCTAGAGATCGTCTACGCCGATCCGGCTCGGGGGCTCTACCAGAAACTTGTAGTCTCTGACGATGCTCGAACCCTACTCGGGGGGATTTTCGTGGGCGACGCAGAGCCCTACGCCTCCCTGCGTCCCATGCTGGGTCGGCAGTTGGAGGCCGAGCCAGGAGCCTACCTCTCTGCGGCCGGCGGCAGTGCCCCTGCTGGCCTGTCGCTGCCGGACGATGCTTTAGTCTGCTCGTGCAATAACGTCACCGCCGGCACGGTGCGAGAATTCGTCAATGGCGAGCATGGCGAGGCCTGTGTCGAACTCGGTGCCCTTAAAGAATGTTCCCGGGCCGGCGCGCAGTGCGGTTCCTGCGTTCCGCTCGTGAAGAAAATTCTCGAGGGCGAGCTGGCCAAGTCGGGAATTGAGGTCTCCCGAGCCATGTGTGAGCACTTCCCACTCAGCAGGCAAGAGCTATTTGAGTCGGTCAGAGTACTGGAAATGATGTCTTTTGACGACATAATCCAGCGTTTTGGCACCGGGCGGGGCTGCGATCTCTGTAAACCCGCAGTGGCCTCCATGCTCGCCAGTCACCATGACTCGTACATTCTCGATTCGGGACGGGGTGCCTTGCAAGATACCAATGATCGCGCTTTGGCCAATATGCAACGAGACGGAACGTACTCGGTCGTTCCCCGCATTCCTGGCGGTGAGATCACCCCACAGAAGCTGGCGGTCATTGCCCAGGTAGCTATCGACTTTGGGTTGTATACAAAAATTACCGGTGGGCAGCGAATCGATCTTTTCGGCGCACGACTGGATCAGCTGCCCGATATCTGGCGCATCCTGGTGGCCGCCGGTTTTGAATCTGGCCAGGCCTACGGTAAGGCCCTGCGCAATGTGAAGAGCTGCGTGGGCTCCACGTGGTGTCGTTTCGGAGTGCAAGATTCCGTCGCTATGGCGATCCGCCTGGAGCTGCGCTATCGAGGTTTAAGGGCACCGCATAAATTCAAATTCGGGGTCTCAGGCTGCGCACGAGAATGTGCTGAAGCTAGAGGTAAAGATGTCGGTGTCATCGCCACCGACCAGGGCTGGAATATGTATGTTGGCGGCAACGGCGGTTTCCAGCCGACTCACGGCCAGTTACTGGCCTCCGATCTCGATGACGACACACTAATCCGTTACATCGACCGCTACATGATGTATTACATCCGCACAGCCGACCGGCTCCAGCGCACCGCACGATGGATGGAAGAACTCCCCGGAGGTGTCGACCATGTTCGCGATGTTGTCGTCGACGACAGTCTCGGTCTTGCCGATGAGCTGGAAAAGGCCATGCTGCGTCATGTGGACAATTATGAGGATGAGTGGGCCGCAACCCTCAGCGACCCGGAACGCCTGCGACGCTTCCGCAGTTTCATTAACGCTCCCGACTCTCCCGAGCTGGGTTTCCCGCGGGTAGAAGAGCGCGGGCAGGCACGACCGGCCACACTGGATGAGCTTGCCAACCCCACCACGGTGCTGCTAGCAGGCCCCACGATACCGATACGAGAAAGTACGAGATGACGACGCAGCCCGGAAGCGTTGTTGACGAGCTCTCCTCCTCTGCTTTCCGCGCCGATCAGCTCGAAGGTTTCAGGATTGGAGTGACCTCAGACCGACGCTCCGAAGATCTCATCGATGCCTTCGAGCGGCGCGGTGCCCAAGTATTGCACGCGCCAACGCTGCGAATCGCTCATGCGCAACAAGACGATCCCATCATTGAGGACACTCGGGCGCTCATCGATACACGACCTGACGTTTTGTTGGCGACAACAGGGTACGGGATCCGGCGGTGGTTCGAGGTAGCGGATGCCGCGGGTATCGGTGATGCGCTCACGCAATCATTGTCATCCGCCCGCATTCTCGTGCGAGGTCCCAAAGCACGCGGTGGTGTTAGAGCCGCTGGGCTCAACGACTCAGGTATGAGCGAAGTGGAAACAACAGAATCGTTAATAACCAAAGCTCTCGCTGAGACACCGGTCGGTTCCACCATCGCGATCCAGTTACACGGTTTCACCGATGAGCAGCAACTCGACAGAATTCGTCACGAGCACATACTGATGACCGTGGCACCCTACCGCTGGACTCATATTGGCAATGGTAACGAGCGCGTGCAACGTCTCATCGAGGCGACCTGCGCCCGCCAGCTCGACGCCATTACCTTCACCAGCGCACCCTCAGTCGACGCGCTGCTGGTCGCTGCCGAAGGGCAAGGACTCTTTGAGGAGTTGTGTGAGGCGCTGAGATCTGATGTGGTGGCCGCTGCGGTAGGCCCGGTGACGGCAGGCCCACTTTTGGCGTGCGGGATTGTCCCCTTGCAACCTGATCGATTTCGGATGGGGGCACTCATCAGGCTCGTCTGCGAACACCTCGACACAGCCCGCGTCACGCGGGTAACGACCCTGGATGGTGAGATCGTGCTTCGCGGACAACTCGTCGAAGTAGCTGGGAAGCGAATTGCGCTACCGCCCACCTCTCTACTATTGCTGCGTAAACTTGCTTCCTCACCCGGGGCGGTGATGTCTCGCGCCGAACTTGCACGAGCACTACCCGGTATCCAGGATGATCATGCGATGGAGGTGGCCATCAGTCGGCTCCGTCGTTCACTGGGAGAACCGGGATTGGTGACCACCATCGTCAAACGTGGCTACCGACTCAACGTCTGACCCGCCGCCGAGCTCAGACCTCGACTGCGGTCGGCGGCAGTGAGTGCGCCAACAACTGGGCGATCCTCCCCCGGCACCCACCGCATCCTGTCCCTGCCCGGGTAGCAGCGCCCACCGCTTCGACGGTAGATGCCCCATGGGAAACACAGTCGGTGATGGAGGATGCACTAACGCCATTGCACCAACAGACCGTGTCTTCTGGGGCAATACTGGATAACTCAGCCGCAGCCGCAGCAATGCCATCAAGATGAAGGAGCTCGGCGGGATCGGACGGCAGGGCACTGCGCCGCTCAAACAGGAGCGTCAGCTCGGCACCGAGCCGGGGCATCCCGACACAGACAAAACCTTCGAGAATACCCTCACGCGCGACCATTTTTGCGTACCGACCCCGAGTTGGGTCTGACCATTGAGTCACCTCATGACCATCATCGTCCCAGGGGTCAGCGGTGACGTATCCCGCCGAGACCACCGTGACATCGTCAGACTTGAGCATCACCACAGCGGGCCGCTGCACACTCAACAGTTCGGGACGGTGCGCATCAGCCGCTTCCGCAGTCAGCATTCGTGCGAGCCAATCAGCCTGGCGCCAACCTGAGCCGATCAGACCGGAAGGACCACCCGCAACAGTACCTTCCTGAGGCTGATCGACCCGGGAGGCAACATGAGCGCAATCCCCTATCGCGAAGATGTCGGGATCAGTCCAACTTCTCAGCTCCTCGTCGACCAAGACACCCCGACCCACAGCAAGCCCGGCCCGAGTGGCAAGCTCGGTGCGGGCACCCACACCACAGGACAGCACGAGAAGGTCACCGTTCATCTGCTTCCCATCGGCACAAATAAGCGCATCAAATACCCTCGCACCATCGTCTCTGGTGCGCAGCAGAACGCTCTCGGCCCGAGAGTGTTTGATCATCTCGACACCAGATCGCCCTGCCGCGCGCGCCAGGATCTGACCTCCACCGGAATCAAGATTGCGTTCCATGGGGGTCGGCCCGTGGTAAACCACGGCGACCTCAGCTCCCTGCTCGCGGGCGGCGAGCGCAAGCTCCATTCCGAGGACACCAGCCCCCAAAACCACGATCCGCGCCGCCGCGGTCACGGCGTTCCTGACCACCTCGGCGTCGCGCAATTCGCGCAACACCTCAATACCGTGGGGTAGTCGTGCTGCGGCAACATCGATAAAGCCACCCGATCCCACCCGCGAAGTCTCCAGCCCAGCCAGAGTCGGAATATTACCGCGGGCACCGGTCGCTAAGACAAGTCGGTCATAGGGAACCGTCGCACCAGAGTCCAACGACACATCCTGCCTAATTCGATTGATCGCAGTCGCCTGTTCACCCAGTCGGAACACCACACCGGCTTGGACAGCGACCGCCGGATCCGAGAGATCCAGCCTGGACCGTTCGACCCGACCCACCGCATATTCAGCGAGCAAAACACGGTTATAGGCGGTCTCCGTTTCGGCACCAATGACGGTCAGCGTCATGCTGCCCGAACGCAGTGCAGGTAGCATCTCGTCCACGAAACGAGAACCAACCGGCCCGAAGCCAAGAAGAACGATTCTGGTGGGTGCACGATCAGGCATGAACTGTCTCCTCCGGGGTGATGATCACGGACGTGTGCTTGAACTCGGGCATACCGGAAATCGGATCCGTTATCCCCTCGGTCAGAAGGTTTGCACACTGCTCGCCCGCGTAATGAAAAGGCAAAAAGACGGTGTCATGACGGATGTCTGGGGTCACCTCAGCAGTGCAGATCACAGCACCACGGGAGTTAGCTGCTCGCACCCCGCCGCCATGCACAACACCGATCCTGGCGGCCGTGGCCGGATGGATCTGGAGGGTTGCCCTGGGGTGCGCCGAGTTGAGCTCCTCTACCCTTCGGGTTTGCGACCCTGATTGGTAGTGCTCAAGCAGCCGCCCAGTAACCAGAGTGAGTTGGCCACCTACCTGAGCCGGTTCCTCGTGTGGTCGGGCCGTGACCGCAACCATCCTGGCGCGCCCGTCATCATGCGCAAAGCTGTCACGAAACAGCCGTGGAGTGCCTTGCGAGCCGAGCGGATATGGCCAAAACGCAGGTTCGTGTTCATCAAGAAGCTTATGGCTGAGCCCAGAATAGTCGGCAAGACCGCCCTGGGAGGCACGAGCAAGCTCATCGAAAACTTCGGCCGCATCAGTCGACCATGTTCCTGCTGACCTCAGGCGGGTCGCAAGCTCACACAGTATCCACAGTTCACTTCGCACTCCAGGAGGAGCATCCAGCGCTTGGCGACGACGCAGCACCCTGCCCTCCAGCGAGGTCATCGTGCCCTCCTCTTCGGCCCACTGGGTTACCGGTAACACCACATCGGCCAGAACCGCGGTCTCGGAGAAAAAGAAGTCGCAGACCACCAGCAAATCCAGTCGCCCGAGCCCGGCCTTCACCCGTGATACATCCGGTGCCGAGACCACCACATTAGAACCATGAACCAGGAGGCAGCGCACCGGGCCGCCCAGCTCCTCAAGTAAGGCAACAGCAGGTACTCCCGGGCCGGGAAGAGAAGCAGGGTCGACGCCCCAGACTCGGGCGACATGCTCACGGGCATCCGGATCAACGATTTTGCGATAGCCGGGGAGCTGATCGCTCTTCTGCCCATGCTCCCGACCACCCTGGCCGTTGCCCTGGCCGGTGAGGGTCCCGTAGCCTGAGCCTTCGCGACCCACCAAGCCCAGCACCAGAGCGAGATTAATCGCCGCCGTCGCAGTGTCCGTGCCATCAGCATGTTGCTCAACGCCACGACCGGTGAGGATGTAGCTGCCACCACCATCAGCTAATCGACGGGCGATCTGCCGAAGCTGGGCCACCGGAACACCCGTTACCGCCTGAACCGCCTCCGGCCACCACGGGGTGACACTGTGGCGCAGGGCCTCGAAGCCGGTGGTGCGCAGCGCCACGTATTCGTGATCGATGAGCTTATCGAAAATGACGATGTGGATCAGCCCTAACAACAGAACCAGATCGGTTCCGGGGGTTGGCTGCACATGCATCCCGGCACCATCCTCGGTAAGCCTCGCTGTCGCCGACCGTCGCGGATCGACAACAATAAGACCGCCGGCGGCACGGGCGCCGACAAGATGCGCAATAAATGGCGGCATCGTCGCTGCCACATTTGAGCCTAGGAGAAGGATGGTGCGTGCATCATCCAGATCTTCTACAGGAAAAGGCAAACCGCGATCAATACCGAACGCGCGGTTACCAGCGGCCGCAGCCGAAGACATACAGAAGCGACCGTTGTAGTCGATGCGGGATGTTTGCAGAGCAACCCGGGCAAACTTTCCCAGTTGGTAGGCCTTTTCGTTGGTGAGCCCTCCGCCACCGAAGATTGCTACGGAGTCTGGTCCGTACTGAACGCGACTCGAGCGAAGCCGATCCGCAATGAGGTCTAAGGCCTGTTCCCAGCTCACGGGAGCAAAGGTGTTGTCCGATTGGCGGAGCATCGGCTCAAGAATGCGTTCCGGTGAGTCGAGCAACTCAGCTGCGGTCCACCCCTTCTTGCAGAGTCCACCACGATTGGTGGGAAAATCCCGGCCCGCGACCGAGACGGTCTCAGTCTCCCGACGATTCGTCG
>JBOFDJ010000052.1:0-13260 GCA_051646885.1 Rhodoglobus sp. | reverse complement strand
ACTGAAGCGCCCCAACCATAAAACAGGTGCGCCTCGGAGAGGTCGACATCGAGGGATGCTGCACCTCTCAGGTAACGGGCGGTACCCTCCAGCGCAGCCACCGAGGCGAAGGCTACACAAGAACCGCAACTGCGTTGATTACGAACGCCTGCGACGTAGCTCACACCACCGAGATCGTTGAGATTGAATACCGCGGGAGCCGCTGCCGCAGAATCACTAGCACCGTCGGCCTCCTCGGTACCTTTGGCGGTTTTCTGCTTCGCCACCACAGAACGCACATGGGCGGACTTGATGTCGAGTTGCACCCGCGTTTTCTCGCTGGGTAGCGGAACACCCAGATGACGCGAACGGTCATCTGAGGACATGCGCGTTAAGGCGTTCTCTTCTGCCCTCCAGGGTTTTTCGTTCTTTTCGAGCACTGCTTTTACTGCGGCGACGTCTAGCTTTCCTTTGTCGACCATGACCGATCCTTCGATAGCGAGGCTTCGTGAGCGTGCCAGGCTGGCAACACCCTTCCCTCCTCTTTGTCAGTGAGGAGGCCCAGAAACGCCGGGTGATACACCCGAACTAGTGACCGTGGCTACCAGCCGGCTCCGTAGCACTGAAAACCGGATGCCGTTCCCGTATCACGAGAGGCGGCGGCGAGAGCCTCAGCCGGCGCGACCCCGGCCGCCAGAAAGCCGTGCACCGCGGTGAGCAACTCGTGAGCGACCGCATCGTTAACGCTGGCCGGAGCTGCAATGACGCAGCGCGCCCCGGCATGTAACCACGATTGAGCCATCCCCAGCGCCTCCGAGCCCCACGGCACCGCAGAGCGACCCAGCTCGCACGCCGACAGCACAATGACGGTCGGGACGCGATCAATCGTGTCGATGTCATAGCCGAACCAGGGACCATCGGCGAGTTCGATGCTGGAGAATAGCGGGTTATCTGCCGCATGTCTGCCGTGAGCGGCAATATGCAAGACATCGACCCGTTCAGCGAGGGCCGCCACCTGTCCGCTCGTTGCCTCCTGGTGACAGAGGATGCGCGCATCCGGCCACTGGGCAGCAGCCTCGCGAACTTCCTGCTCAGCGCGCAGCAGCTGAGGGCCAGCAGCAAAACCTGCCGTCAGCAGAGCGAGGGGGCTAGCTCTGTGCTGATACCACCGTGTTGCCGACGTGGGAATCGTGAGAGAACGATCACTAAGACCCGGGAGCAGCGACCACGGAATACCGCTCAACGCGGCAGCGGGTGTGATGACGATTTTCTCACTGTGCGAAGCGAGGCCCAGCGGCTCGATGAGGCCCTCGGCCAGGCGGGCGAGCCGATGATCACGGGAGGCGCGAACGACAGGCTCCATCTCGGTCGAGAGCGCGGTAGCCGACATATCCATATCAGCACGCAGCCCGTCGAGCAGGCGTTGAACGGGTGCCCACTGACCTAACTCAACACGCCGCGCATCGCTGCCCGTGACAAGCAACGCAACCAAACGCTCATCACTGACGATGTAGGCGATCAGTGTGGTGTCGCTCGCGGCAAGTTCAGCGCTCACCTCGTCGATCGTCGCGAGCGTAACGACCGCGCCAGATCCCTCCTCCATCCAGTGCCTACTTCGGATGCTGTCGCTGAGTTCGCGTTCACGGTGCACCTGCTCCGGCGAAGAAGTCGACTCTGCTCTGCGCAACTGCCGCAATTCGGTCAGATCGGCGGCCAGCTCAGGATTGGCCGGCGGCCTGAGGGGCACAATCCGACTCAGAAGGTTCCGGGTTCGTTCCGACCACTCGAAAATTTTCTCTGCGCGACCATCAGTGAGCGCGGCGCGAATGCCATAACCGGTGAGCTGTGTGCTGTGGAAGGTGAGGGTGCTCTGCAGTTCACTGCTTCCGAGGGATGCCTGCCAGTGCTGTAGTGCATCGAGTCCGTCGCGCGCGCGATCAAGTACACCACCAGAATTCCCCGTCGCTGCACACAGCTCAGCACCAACCTCGCTCGCGAGCAACCGTGCACTGATCGGGCTGGATGACAACAGACACGCCGCCGCAAACACTGCCTTCGCTTCCGCAACAGCACCCGAACGCAGCATGAGGCGCGCCAGCTGCAACCGCATCGCGAGGGCCTCAGTGGAAAGGTCATGAGCCTCGAGTGCCTCAAGGACCTGCTCGGCGCGCGCGGTCAGGGTCGAGCCGACACCGCCCGTGAGCACGGTCGCGGTGATGGCAACCGCAGCGGCACGGGCCGCCCCGGCTTCCCTGCCCTGTGATCGAAACCGTCGCGCAGCCCGGCGCGCGATCACTCCCGCCGCCGAAGCCTGAGAGTACACCAGTGTCCGCGCCAGGACCAACTCAGCCTCAGCCTGCGCGCGGCGCAACCGCCGGGAGCCGTACACAGAGCCAACCTGACTCAGAAGCGCTGTCGCTTCCGTTGGCATACCTGCGGCGAGGAGCACCTCGGCGCGATCCTGATCACAGATGGCCACGGTGACCGGTGAGAGCGTCGCCAGCACTGGCCTCGCCTGATCCATCAGCCGAAGCGCGGCGATCACATCGCCCTTCAGTAGAGCTGCGTATCCCCGATTGTGCAGAGATCTGGCGTGAGCGATGGGTTCGCCACTGCGCTCGAATGCGGTGGAGGCAGCGCCAAAATCGTCTTCAGCGCGGGCAGCCTCCCCTCGCTGAAGATAGAGCAGCCCCCGGTTGAGATAAGCCCGACCAAGCCGACCGGGGTCATCGCCGAGTGCGCTGATCGCCTGACCCAGACGGGGAAAGGCAACCTCCGCGTCACCCTGATACACCGCAATGAGCCCCAGCTGCCCGGCGAGTATGGCGCGAGTATGGGGTGTCAATCCTGGTCGGGAAAGTAGCTCCTCAAGACGAGCGAAGGCCTGATCTGCATCACCGGTTTCAGAATCAAGATAGGCGACGATTCCCAGAATGCGAGCCGTGAGATCAGCGTCTGTACTGCGCTCCAGAGCCGTGCTGAGCGCCGCCCTCGCGGCGGCAGGCCGACCAGCGTTGCTGTAATCGATTCCCCGCTGATACAGCGTGGAGGCAGACAACACGCTCTGATTATCGCACCAAGGGTGTGACTTTCTCCATGACTTTCCAGGCGCGATCCACTCGTTGGCTCGGGGGAAGGTCTGCACCGAGGGGAATGTTGCCGCTGAGTCCCGCCGCCAGGGCACCGGCAATCAGCGGAGCCGCGAAGGATGTTCCGCTCCAGACAGCGAAACCACCCTGGTAATCGTCCGGATCAATCGATTCGCGCTCGTGCCTGTGCGCCACGGTGCGAGCGGCGGGCATCAGACCCTCCTGGAAAGCGGGCATCGTGCTGAGAACAGCTGCCCCGCGCTCATAGACTCGCACCCAGTTTCCCGTGTTGCTGAACAGCGCAACAGAGGAACGGTTGGGGTTGAGAGCGCCAACCGAGACGATGGCGGTGGCCTCCGAATCCTGAGGGAACGGGCCTGCACCCACTGACCACGGCCCGAAGGCGGCGGGAAACATCGGCCTCGCGGTGGCATCATTACCTGCCGAACACACGATGATCGTGCCACAGCGCCCCATCAGGGTGAGTAGCTCGTGCAGTGTGCTGTCACAGAGTAGGGAGTCCGTCGGGGTCTCGTGGTAATACCCCATCGAGAGCGAGAACACATCGAGGGCCAGACCACCCGTCTCGCCGTTGGCGTTCCTCCGCACGAGCTCGGCAATGCTGGTCAAGGCTCTGAGCACCTCGGACTCGGCCACCGAGCCGTCGGAAGGGCACACCCGCCAGGCCACAATGTCGGCATCAGGGGCAGCCTGCCGGATCAGTCCTGCTATGAACGTTCCGTGTCCTGCCAGCGAGTCGAGGTCACCATCGAGCGGGCCGAACTGATCCCCGTAGACTTCTGGATCGGTCAGGGGGTCGGTGAGTCCGATGGGATTGCCGTCAATGCCGACCGCGGTCTCAACAATCGTGTCAAGCCAAGGATGCGCCCCGCATCCTGTGTCAAGAGTCCCGACAACGGCTCGGCGGCCCTCGTACTGAGCATCGGGCGTGCGTCTCGGAGCTTCGCCCGCGAAGGCAACGGGCTGACGCCCACCAGAGCCCGGATACACATAGCTGGCGATGGCACTACCGTGGCTCGTCATGCCGAACGGGGTCATACCAAAGGGCGTCATACCGAACGGAGTCATACCGAAGGGAGTCATACCAAAGGGGCTGGATATCGTCAGAACGTGATCGAGGCCGACGCCGTGCAGTGCGTCAATTCCATACTCTCGACGGGCGCGCTGCACCAGCACCCACGCGTCTGGAGTCCGCTGGGCCCTGCTGCTGGCACGAATAATGACCCGCACGATACCAAGTTCTCCGCCTGCCCAGGCTAGCCGCTGCTGACGCGCTGACTTCTCCTCATCGGACTCAGCGACCGGGGTCGTGACAAAACTCTCGTCGCGTATCAGCTCCCAGCCCAGCGGCTCAGCAACCGTCGCCAGTAGCGCAACCGCCTCATCCACCCCACGCAGGGTTGAGATGAGCAGTCGCGATGCAACATACCTCGTCGGATACGCGGTAACACCATCGACCGGCTCTGCTGCTGTGTCGAGAACAGTCCCGGCAAGGAGCGGGATGCCCAACCGGGACGCCCACTCGTCTGTTCCGTTTGTGCGGGGAATTCGACCTGCTGCGCCTGAATCAGCATTCATTACGCGCTCCTTATGTTTTGGGATGGTGCGGGGTGGTGGAAAAACGTGCAGTAACTAGAGATCAAAGTCGGGTGTGGTGAAGCCCTTCGGTGTGCCATCGGCAGAATAAGCATCGGCCTCAAGCCACAGGCGAGTGGGACCGGCCGCAACGTCTTCACATTCGAAGCGACCCTCCGGGGAGACCACGGTGGCATAGTCGTTATGTCCCTGCGTCAACCGCACGATCCCCGCGAACGCCGGAGCTAGCCATCCATCCACCCGCCGCCGACCGTCGCTCGTCGGACTCACTCGCAGCAGCATGGTCATCGTTCCGTCCGAAAACTGGAACGTCGTGGACTCTTCGGCAGGTCCGCGCACACCGCTCAGCTCCCGCGAGGTTTCCACCATGGTCAGCAGCGCGTATTCGGTTGCGAGCGAATCGGCAGCAATAGCCACCAGGACTGAATCGATAAGGTCGGCGGGCATCGGGTCGCGATCATTCCACATCTGCCGAAGCCGAGCAAAAAGTTCGGGGCTTGTCGCGGTCATGGCACTCCTCCTCGTGATTCGAGCAACTCACGCAATTTGCTGAGGCATCTACTTCTGGTCGGACCAATGCTGCCGACCGGCATCTCGAGGTCAATGGCGATGCGGGCGTAGTCAGGCCGCTGCTCGAAAGCGACGATACGCAGCAAACGCTGACAGCGCTCCGAGAGTGTTTTCACGCAGGCCCACAACCAGCCGTGCTCGTCTCGAGTGACGGCAAGCTCCTCAGCGGAAGCATCATCGTCGAGCACCGTCTCCAGCACGTCATCAGACACCGAAACAGTGCGGGATCCCCGTTTCGCAACACGCCAAGCCTCTCGCCGTGCCGTCGTCATAAGCCATGCTGCCACGGCGCGCGGGTCGGCAATGGATTCGCAACGACTGACAAAAATCAACCAGGTTGCCTGCACCACATCTTGTGACTGCTCCACCGCGAGCCCGTACGCCCGCACCACATGCCACAGAACGGGAGTCAACGTCCGGACCAACTCGTCCATCGCCTGAGGTTCACCAGATCGCCACGCCTCGAAGGCGTTCGCGGCACGATCCCATACGGCCTCGGCGGAGGCTGCGGTGTTCGACTTCGCGAGACGGGCACGACTCTGACCCACAGCGCCCTCTTCCATGGTTTGAATTCTCATCACAAAAGAGAGGAGTCGCGCAAGAGCTGGTCTGATACCTATCGGCAGAAATTTCTTGTGCGCAGGAAGCCGCTCACCGCGAGTCGGCCCGGCTACGCTGTTTCTGTGGATCGATTGACCGAACCCCGGACAGCCCCACGCGGCACCGCACTGCTGCCCTGGATCGGGCTCGGCACCGCAGTCATCCTAATGCTGCTGGCCATGGTGATCCCCTTCGTTCTGAACTGGGATGTGCGCGCCAACTCTTTCCCGCCGCTGCACGCCGAGTGGCAACCCCGGCTTGGCCTCGGCACCGCGCCTGCGATCATCCTGGCATTCATCGCCATAAAATGTGGGGTGGATGCCGCGGCGCGCGCACCCTGGCGACTCCTGCTGCTCGGCAGTGTTGTGGCCAGTGCCGCCTGGCTGATCTGCCTGGCTCTGGTCGACGGGATCGATGGGATCGGGCAGATCCTCAACACCCCATATGAATATCTGAATACCGCTCGCAGCGTCACCGACTTTTCCGCCACTCTGCGAGAGTATGTCTCTCGCATCCCACTCGACTCACCCAACAACTGGCCGGTGCATATCGCCGGGCATCCGCCCGGGGCCCTGCTCTTTTTTACCGTGCTGGTATGGCTGGGCCTCGGCAGCGGCGTGGCCGCCGGATTCGTGGTGATCCTGGTCGCGGCCACCACCCCTGCCGCCGTTCTGGTGACCCTACACCGTCTCGGTGCCGAGGAGGGTGCTCGCAGGGCTACTCCCTTTATCGTGATGGGTCCTGCGGCGATCTGGATGGCCGTATCCGCTGATGCCGTATTCGGCGCGTATGCGGCCTGGGGCCTGTGTTGCCTCACCTTCGCCGCCACTGCCGCCACCCGGCGCGCTATGGCACTGTGGGGAGTAGCATCCGGCCTGATCCTGGGATATTGCGTGATGCTCTCGTATGGTTTACCCCTGCTCGGAATTCTGGCCTGCGCACTACTGGCGCTGAGCCGAAACTGGCGCCCCCTGCCGTGGGCAGTGCTGGCTGCCGTGGCCGTGGTCGTGGCCTTCGCGGTCACCGGCTTCGTCTGGTGGGAGGCCTACCCGGTGCTCGTGGAACGCTACTGGGATGGGATCGCCAGCCGTCGACCCTCCAGCTATTGGCTGTGGGGCAACCTCGCGGCTCTCGCCTTCAGCGCAGGTCCGATCATCGGGGCAGCGGTGGCCGTCGGCCTGCGCGGGCTCTCCCCCTGGCGCACGGCGCTCAGTCGACCGGTCGTGATCGTGACAGTAGCGGCCGTGGCGATGGTGCTGGCCGCCGATATCTCCGGGATGAGCAAGGCCGAGGTTGAGCGCATCTGGCTGCCCTTCGTGCCCTGGCTACTGGTGGGCACCGCGCTGCTCCCCGAACGCTGGCGGCGGTGGGGTTTCGCCGGGCAGCTCGTTGTCGCCCTGATCGTGCAACACACACTGTTCACCGGGTGGTAGCGCCCGGCGCTGCACTCCCGTTCTGCGTGATCGGAGGCTCAGCTCACCGTGACCCCGAACAGCAGTCCGAGCAGGTAGGTCGTTGCCGCAGCACCACAGCCGATAACAAGCTGACGGAGGGCGCGCCGCAGTGGGGATACCCCCGACAACAGTCCCACGATGGCACCGGTACCGAGCAGGGCACAGCCGACCATCACGGCGGCGGCGATCACGGCAACGAATCCCCGAAAACCGACCAGATACGGCAGCACCGGAATAATCGCACCGGAGGCAAAGAAGCAGAAACTGGCCCGTGCGGCACCGAGCGCAGAACCGACAGCCTCATGCTCCACAGATCGCGGAGGCTGGACAAACGCCCGCCCGGCAATGACCTCGGCGGCGTGTGCTGTGGCCTCCGCCCCCGACATCCCCCGGGCGCGATACACCAGGGCCAACTCGTTGGTGTTGACATCAAGAGCGAAGACGGATGCCCCCGCCTCAGGGCTCGGAGTCGAAGCCTCCAGCAGCTCACGCTGCGAACGCACCGAAACATACTCCCCCGCCCCCATCGAAAGAGCACCCGCGAGTAGGCCCGCGATCCCGGTCAACAGCACAACCCGGGTGTCAACACCGGCGGCGGCCACCCCAAGGACCAAAGCGAGGTTGGAGACCAGACCATCATTGGCCCCAAACACGGCGGCCCGGAACGATCCGGAGAGACGTTGCCGACCCCGGGCCGCTAAGGCCCGCACCACCTCCTCATGGATCTGCTCATCGGCGGCCATGGCATCGGTGGCATCGGCATCCCGAGCATAGGGAGAACGTGCCTCCGCTCGCTGCGCGAGGGCGAGCACAAAGACCGATCCGAAGCGGCGGGCCAGAAAGCCGAGCATGCGGGTGCGCAGATCTCCGGATGCCGGACGCCCGACCTGATCGCCCAGCAGGGTGAGCCAGTGCTGCTCGTGACGGCCCTCCGCCTCGGCCAGCGCCAGCAAGATCTCGCGCTCCTCACCGGTGCGACGGGAGGCCAGGTCACGATAGACGGCAGCCTCGGCGCGCTCGGCGGCCAGATGCTTGCGCCACCGACGCAGGTCAGAGCTGCTCGGCACTGTGCTGGATGCTGACATCGGCTACCCCGTGTAACGGATTCCCCAGCCGAGGTTCCAGGTGTCACCCGGCTCGATCCAGCGCAGACCCCGGCCCGAGTTGAGAGCGTTGGGTGGGGCCGTCATCGGCTCAATCGCTACCGCCAGCCCGGGGCCACCAGCCTTCGGAAAGCTCGGGGCAGTGAACACTTGAACAAAACCAAAGTCCGCGCTCTGCAGCAGGCGCAGTTCGCGGCCATCCGGGGCGCGCAGCACGGCGCTAACACCATCCACGGTCTGCACTCCACCGAAAGTGGTGTCCAGACTGAGTTCGCCGACCGACCTCGCGGCGCGCAGGTCGTACTCGGTGCCGTCGACCGGATGCTCTGCGATGGGGTTGAGGCGGGCATCCACCTCCACAAATCGGGAGGCGTACACGCTCAGTTCGAGTTGCTCGGTGGGAACATCGCTAATCGTCAGAAAGGGGTGGGTCCCGATGGCCACCGGGGCTTTCACGGCCGAGAGGTTCGTAATCTGGTGCCTCACGTCGAGACCGCCGTCAACCAGCTCGTAGCACACGCTGGTCGCCAGCGAGAATGGATACCCGTGCTGCGCAAACACGGTGGCACCGAGGCTCACCGAGCTTTCGGTTCGCTCCAGCGGCCGGTAGCCGGTGTTGCGCAGCAGGCCGTGGATCGCATTGTTGCGGCCAGGTTCGGTGAGGTCAAGCTGCTGAGGCACGCCGTCGAGCTGCCAGCGACCGTCTTCCACCCGGTTGGGCCATGGCACCAGAACGATACCCGCCGCGAAGGGCGGGGCGCTGTGCACGGGATACAGCTCAACGAGGTCGATGCCGTCGATGGAAAACTGGCGCAGAGACGCCGCCAGCTCGGTGACCACCGCAGTAGTGGTGCCACGAGTGAGGGGAAACTGTTCTCCGGTGGGTGCGACAGCGGGATTCACGCTGCCAGCCTAGCGGCGGACCCGCTGCGGCATGAGCCGATGCCATATCTGCGTTATTACCCAAAGGTTGGAACAGCGCTGTTTTCACTGATCGAGACACCGCCTTCGATGCTTTTGGCGACAAAACCACTGATCACCAAGATAGTGAGACGTTCGTTTCTTGTGAATTCTCAGTTCCCTAACGAAATGCAAGATGCACACGGGACGTTTCATCGACCTCAGGGCTGGCGACAACCCCCAGACACCGCATAAAATTCCCCAACGAAACAGCCCCCTTCCGGCAGCCTCGCGATAGCTAGAGCCGCGAGCGCTCGGCGGCGTCGACAACGTTCTTGAGGAGCATGGCACGCGTCATGGGCCCAACGCCACCAGGGACGGGCGAGAGGTGCCCCGCGACCTCCGCCGCCGCCGGGTCGACATCACCGACGAGTCGAGCCTTGCCGGTGGCCGAGTTCACCACACGCGTGATACCCACATCGAGCACCGCAGCACCCGGACGAATCCAGTGCGGCTGGATCAGACCGGCAACACCCACAGCGGCGACCAGAATATCGGCCCGGCGCACATAGCCTTCGAGATCCACTGTGCGGGAGTGGGTGAGGGTGACTGTGGCATCCAGGCCTTTGCGAGTTAGCAGCAGTCCTAGCGGACGACCCACGGTAAGCCCGCGCCCAACAACCACAATGTGGCGCCCCGAGATGGGTACCTCATAGCGCTGAAGCATCTCCACGATCCCGGCGGGTGTGCACGGCAGTGGTGAGGTGATCTCACCACTGACACCCAACACCAGCCGACCCAGATTGGTGGGGTGCAGGCCGTCAGCATCCTTATCAGGGTCCATCAGCTCGAGCATGGCGTTCTCGTCGAGCCCGGTCGGCAGCGGCAACTGGATGATGTAACCGGTGACCGCAGGGTTCGCATTCAGATCAGCAATCGCGGCCCGCACCTGGGCGGCGGATGCCGTGGCTGGCAGCTCAACCCGAATCGACTCAATACCGACCTCAGCGCAATCCCGGTGTTTGCCCGCCACGTAGGAGCGCGAGCCGGGGTCATCCCCCACCAGCAGGGTACCCAGACCGGGAATAATACCGCGAGCTTTAAGCGCGGTGATGCGCTGCGCAAGCTCGCCCTTGATGGCGGATGCCGTGGCAACCCCGTCGAGTGTGACCGCGGTCACCGGCGGCCTAGCTCCACTGCCCGGGCGACGCCAAGCCAGGGTACAGGGGGTAGCCGTCGGTCAGTGCAAGCACTCGTGAGCGGAGAGTCGTGACATCCGGAGCCGGCTTCAGAGCGGCGGCGATGATGTCGGCGACCTCGGTGAACTGCTCATCGCCGAAGCCGCGGGTGGCGAGCGCCGGTGTTCCGATGCGCAAACCCGAGGGGGTCATCGGTGGGCGCGGGTCGAAGGGCACCGCATTGCGGTTGACGGTGATTCCCACCTCGTGCAGGATGTCCTCGCCTTCCTGACCATGGATGGGCGCCGCGCGCAGGTCGACCAGCACCAGATGCACATCGGTTCCGCCGGTCAGCACGTCGACGCCGGTGGCTTTCACATCGGGCGCAGTCAGACGCTCGGCAAGAATCCGTGCGCCACGGATGGTGCGCTCTTGACGCTCAACGAACTCCGGTTCAGCCGCCAGCTTGAAGGCCGTCGCCTTCGCGGCAATCACATGCATGAGCGGTCCACCCTGCTGCCCAGGGAACACATTGGAGTTGATTTTCTTCTGCAGCTCCAGGTCGTTGGTCATGATGAACCCGGAGCGCGGCCCGCCCAACGTCTTGTGCACGGTAGACGAGACCACATCGGCATAGGGCACCGGCGAGGGGTGCAGCTTGGCCGCAACCAGACCAGCGAAATGGGCCATATCGACCCAGAGCACGGCTCCCACCTCATCGGCGATCTCACGGTAGGCGGCGAAATCGATCTGCCGTGGGTAGGCCGACCAGCCGGCGATGAGCACCTGGGGCTTGACCTCTCGGGCTTTCTCGCGCACCGCATCCATATCAATGAGAAAGCTCTGGGGATCGACACCGTAGGCGTAGGCTTCATAGAGCTTGCCGGAGAAATTGAGGCGCATACCGTGGGTAAGGTGGCCACCGTGGGCAAGCTCTAGACCGAGGATGCGGTCGCCGGGCTGGGCAATCGCCGCGAGCACCGCAGCATTGGCAGATGCCCCGGAGTGCGGCTGCACATTGGCGTAGGCCGCGCCGAACAGGGTCTTGGCGCGCTCGATGGCAAGCTTTTCGGCGACGTCGACGAACTCGCATCCACCGTAATAGCGGCGACCCGGGTAGCCCTCCGCGTACTTATTGGTCAGCACCGAGCCCTGCGATTCAAGCACCGCGCGGGGCACGAAGTTTTCGCTGGCGATCATCTCCAGGGTGCCGCGCTGGCGACCAAGCTCCTGATCGAGAACGGCGGCGATCTCGGGATCAACCTCGGTCAAAGATGATGTGAACGGATCAGACATGAACAACTCCTAGGCACTCGAACGGACAGTTACTTCAGGTATCCGCTGAGCCCAGGCGTACGGCCCAATCGTGTGGTGACCACCGTCGGTTGCCGATAGTTTGGCTGCTTCGGTGGCGAAGTCGCTCCCCAATGGTTGCCCATCTGAACGCCAGTTGCGATGGGGCTAGCTTACCGCACGCACGGCGCAGCGCTAACCTTAGCCAGTGACCGAATCATCCACCCATTGGATCGTGACCCTCGTCTGTGACGACAGGCCGGGCATCGTCCATGCCGTCAGCGGTACCATCGTCGACGCCGCCGGCAACATCACCGAATCGCAGCAGTTCTCCAGCGCAGACACCGGTCGGTTCTTTATGCGACTGCAGGTGGAGTCCTCGGCGACACGTGAACAGCTGGAGGCCGCCCTCACCCCGGTGACACTGCGTTACGGGATGCAGTGGCAGCTCGATCTCGTCGGTCGCCCTTTGCGCACCCTGGTGCTGGTCTCCACAGCTGGGCACTGCCTCAACGATCTGCTCTACCGCGAGCGGGCCGGGCAACTGCCTATCGAGCTTCCCCTGGTGCTGAGCAACCACTCCACGCTCGCCAGCCTCGCGGAGTTCTACGATGTGCCTTTCGAAGCGCATCCGGTGACCACCCCCGGGCAGAAACTGGCCTTCGAGCAGCGCGTGCTGGAGGTGGTCGACGAGCACAGCATCGAACTTGTGGTGCTCGCCCGCTACATGCAGATCCTGTCCCCCGAACTGTGCGCGGCGCTGGATGGCAGGGCGATCAATATCCATCATTCTTTCCTGCCGGGCTTCAAGGGGGCCAATCCCTACCGGCAAGCCCATGCCCGCGGCGTGAAACTCATCGGAGCCACCGCACACTTTGTCACCAGCGAACTCGACGAAGGGCCCATCATCGAACAAAACGTGGTGCGCGTGGATCACTCACGCAGCCCAGCCGAACTGGTCGCCATCGGTCAAGACGAGGAATCCCGCACCCTCACCCAAGCCGTCAAGTGGTTCTCCGAACACCGCGTACTCCTCGACGGAGCCCGGACCATCATCTTCCGCTGAAGCCACGAGCAGGCCAGGTGGCGAACACTCGAAGTAGATTGTCGAACGTGCGGAGACAGCGTCCAGGAGCTACAGGGTTTCAGGATGAAACAGTACGAACCGGGCCTTCATCCACAATATTTATATCAAGTAGTGCGATAACAAAAGGGGCAACGACGATCATGCCCAAAATAGCACCAAGAACCCACAGCGTCACAATTCTCCAGCGTGAACGACGGAGCGGTGTTGCCAGCGATACCGCAGCAACACCCAACGGAAGAAACGGCACAAAAGGAAAAACCAGCAGCTGGAAAACAATGAAAAAGATAAAGTAGCGGTCAATAACAGGAAACAGTCGATGATCATCGACGTTCACTAGGTTTTCCGAATGCATCCCGGTCATTGTGCTCCCTCCTCACACTGTGTTGTTGG
>JBOFDJ010000051.1:0-12797 GCA_051646885.1 Rhodoglobus sp. | reverse complement strand
CACTAGGTGAGCAGGCCTAGCGGCGAAGCTCCAAAGTGCAGCACTTCACGCCACCGCCGCCGAGCAACAGCTCGGAGAGGTCAACACCGATGGGGTTGTAGCCGCGGTCACGCAGTTGCCGCGCGAAGTCTGTGGCGCGGGAGGCGATGACCACGTTATATCCGTCGCTGAAAGAATTGAGGCCCAGCACTGCCGCATCGTCCTCGGTGACGAGGATCGCCTCGGGAAAGCGCACGCGCAGAATCGCCAACGATGGTTCGTCAAAAGCCGAGGGCAGGTAGGCAATGTTTCGGGAATCAAGAACCGCAACCGCCGTATCCAGGTGGTAAAAACTCGGGTTGATGAGAGTCAACGAGACTACCTCGCGCCCTGAAACCCTGGCGAGCTCCTGGTGGCTGTCGGAGGCACTGCGAAAGCCCGTGCCGGCGAGGATAACGCCATCCACCAGCAGAAAATCGCCCTCACCCTCGTTGACCTCCACAGGCACACGCACTTCGAAGCCGGCCCCCGCGAACCAGTCCATATAAGCGGGAGCCTCGGCTCGGCGCTCCGAATAAGCGAAACGTGCGCCGTAGGCAATGTTGTCAATCACGAAACCCCCGTTGGCCGCGTAGACCATATCGGGCAGGCCGACGATGGGGTCGATGAGATGCACAATAAAACCGAGGTCAAGATACGTCTGGTACAGCGTCTCCCACTGGCGCACGGCGAGGCTCGTATCAGTGGGATTCGCGGGATTCATCCACGGGTTGATGCGGTAACTGACGGTGAAGTAATCGGGGCGACACATCAGAACGGTCCGCGAGGTAGCGGTACCGACCGGGGCCGCCTGCTGCTGAATCATGGTCATCCACCCAGTTTCTCATGCGGGTATCCGCAGAAAAACCGAATCCTTATTGAGCAGGTGAGCGTAGTGGATGCCGGAACCGTGATCGGAGTAGCGTGGTGCCGTGAAGATTGATCCAGAATCAACCGCAACGCTGTACCAGCAACTGCGCACCCAGATCATCGAACAGATCGAGTCTGGTGAGCTCATCGCTGGAGCGAAACTGCCCACCGTGCGCCTGCTGGCCAGCGAGCTCGGTGTCGCCGCCTACACCGTCGCCCGAGTGTACCGCGTTTTGGAACAGGATGGCTTCCTGACGACTCGAGGCCGCAACGGCACCGTGGTCGCCGGCCAACCCGGCAGCGCGGAAGCAATGCTGCAGATCGATGCCATCCGGTACGCGCAGCGGGCCAAAGAATTGGGCATAACACCCGAGAGTGCACTGCACTATGTCACCAAAGCTTTGCAGCACACAACAGGAACAGGATTCGACGGCGACTGAGTAGTTGCCGTACCCCGATTCGGGGTATTGCCGCGTTTCTCGCTATACCGCACACTGAGCTAAGTCGGCGATGTGTCGACACCAGGGGGGCCTGGCCCATCAGAGACAAGCAGGGAAAATAATGTCTGAACACGCCATGGCGCCCAAGCGGCGCCGTTTCACACCGGTCGCCATCGCCACCGGTGTTCTGGGGGCCGTTCTGCTGTCCGTCAGCATGACTGGTACTCTTTCGGCTTTTGTCGCCAGCATCCAAAACTCCACCAACACCGCGGCAACCGGAAGCCTCACTATGGAAGAGAAGACCACAACAGGAACCATCGTGACCTGTCTGAGCACCGATGGTGGCACCATCTACACCAACGCCGCCACCTGCTCGACGATCAACAAATTTGGTGGCAGCACCACAATGCTCCCTGGGGGGCCTGCTGTGAACACACCCATCACCATTAAGAACACAGGAACCGTTAATGCGGCGACCTTCACCCTCACACCTGGGGCATGCACACAGACCACCGCGGTCGGGGCAGCCACTAACCTCTGCTCGAAGATCAATGTGGTGCTCACTTCCGGTGCCACCACGATCTTCAGCGGGACCGCAGCGGGCCTTGCTGCTGGGGGCGTAATCACCATTGCCGGGCCACCGGCAGCCGGTGCCACTGTTCCTTTCAACTTCGCGGTATCGCTCGATACCACCGCGGATAACACCTACCAGAACTTACAGGCCTCGCTTCCCTTGACCTGGACGTTCACTAGCTAAGACAGGAGTTTCGCCCGGTGACGCCACATTCCGTCACCGGGCACTCTCTCTTCTCAGGTCGGAGTCTCTCATGACCAGCGCCACTGCCTCCCGCCGCGGACGCCTAGCAGCCCTCGCCCTCTGGGCTTGGGGAGCCCTTGCTGCCGCTGCTGTGGTCGTCGCAGCGTTGTTCTGGATGTCAGGGGGGCGCTGGTTCATCGTCGAATCGCCCTCCATGGGCCGAGCCGCCCCGGTCGGAACCCTGGTGCTCAGCACCCCAGTCTCGCTCAGCGAACTCTCGGTGGGAGAGGTGGTTACCTTCGTCCCGCCAGAAACCAACACCGTCTACACCCATCGCATCGACGAGATCACGGCCCAAGGCCTTATCACGCGAGGCGATATCAACGGGGCTACCGACCCTTGGGTTATTGGCACAGCCGATCTCGTGGGTAAGGCAAGCACTGTACTTCCCGGGGTGGGATGGCTGCTGCGGTCGATTCCCTTTCTGGTAATCGGCGGCCTACTAGTGTGGTTTCTCAGCGGCTTTCTGCGCACCGCGCTGCGGCGGTCGGTGGCGCGGATCATGGGTTTCTCGCTGGTGGTGTCACTCACCGCATTCATTCTGCGGCCCTTCGTGGGGATCACGGTCCTGGAGGCAGAAGCCAGCCTGTCCGGCGCCAAAGCGACCGTGGTATCGACCGGACTGCTTCCGATCAGGGTGCAGGCAACCGGCGGAAATTCTGTCGACATCGTCAGCGGGCAGCTCGGACAGTTGCGGATCCCAACACTGCTGGAGAACGGCAGTTATCAACTCGGCTCCACTCTGAATTTGTCACTGCTGGGCTGGATTCTCTTCGGGCTAGCCTGCGCCACACCCTTACTGTGGTGCCTGATCGTAGGACTGCCTCCAGCCGACGAGAAGGAAGAGGTTCAGTAATGCCAGACCCGCAGCCACCTGCCCGCTCTCGCCGTCGGGTGTTACTGAGCGCCGTCGTGATCCTCTGCGGTATCGCCCTTGCGGTGCCGTCGACCTCCGGTGCCTATATTGTGAGCATCGCAAACTCTACGAACACCAGTAGAACCGCTGTGAACTTTACCTGCGCCAGCGCTGTTGCCACCGATAAGGCACTAGCCTACTTCGCCTACGCACTGAATCAGGCATCTGGCTCGACTGTGGCAGTGGATTCCTCCAATAACGCTGTTAACGGAGCATATCTCGGCTCCATGACCAGCAGCACTGCGGCCCCCATCGCCTGCAAACGTGACACCGGCGGAGCTTATGTGCTCAACGGTTCGACAAGCTTTGTACGGACCACCACCCTTATCACCAACCCCCAGGTCTTCTCGGTAGAAGTATGGTTTAAGACCACCGTCGCCAGCGGAAAGCTGATCGGCTTCGGCAATTCTCTGGCCGGACTCTCTACTCGCTACGACCGTCACCTTTATATCAACACAGCCGGCAAAATCACCTTCGGAACCTATAACGGCGCGACCCAGACCGTCACCAGTCCGGCATCGTATAACGACGGGCTGTGGCACCATGCGGTGGGAACCTCCTCCAGCGCTGGGATGGTGCTGTACATCGACGGTGTCGCGGTCGCCTCCAACCCGGCCTTTACCGTCTCCGAAAACTACAGCGGCTACTGGAGGGTCGGCTACGACAACCTGAACGGGTGGCCAGCCATCGGGGCTAATCGATTCTTCACCGGGTCGATGCGGTTCGCCGCCGCTTACTCGGTCGCGCTGACTCCCGCCCAGGTGCAACGGCATTACATCGCTGGAACCTGAGCCAGCTCAGCCCAGCGTTAGGCCCGTTGAGCCAGAAGCTCGCGGGCGGCCACACCGATAATCGCCCCATAGGTGGGGTAGGCGAACTTAACCCCGGCGAGCGTGGCGAGATCGATTCCGGAGGCCATTGCTGTAGTCACTGATTGCACCACCTCAATCGCGTTCTCACCCACAGCATGCGCGCCGAGAATCAGCTCACGCCTGCGGTCGGCGATGAGCTTCAGGAAACCGCGATCCCGATCATCAATAACCGCCCGGTCGACCCTGGAGTACGGCACCGTGATGACAACACAAAGCGGGTCGCGCTCGCGCGCCTGTGCCTCGGTGAGCCCAACGCCAGCGTAATCGGGATCAGTAAACCCTCCAGCCGGCAGCAGGTGATGCGGAGTGCTGCGGTTAGCGCCGAGCACGGCATTCTCGGCTGCGGCCTCACCCTCGAAATGCGCAGCCTGGACCAGCATGTCGCGACCGTTGGCATCACCCACCGCGAAGATATGGGGCACATTGCTGCGAAAGTACTGATCCACGGGAATCGATGATCGCACGGTCTCGACCCCCGCGTTGGCGAGACCGAGGTCGTCGACATCCGCAGGCCAGCCAGTCGCCATGATCACCGCATCGACATCGATGGAGACCGGATGCCCGCCCGCCCGCCACCCGAGGGTGATCGAGCCGTCCGTTGCGTGCGTCAGGCTCTCAACGCCATCCAACCCCGTATGCACAGCGATACCCTGCTCCACGAACGCGGCGGAGACGGCGACCGAGACCTCAGCATCTGAGGCCGCGAGCACACAGGGGGCGACGTCCAGCAATGTCACCTCGGAACCGAAGGCACTGAACACGGTCACCAACTGCGCTCCGGTGTTACCCGCGCCGATGATCGCGACCCGCTGCGGGAGCGAGGGCAGGTCGAGCACGTGCTCAGGCACGGTAGCAAGTTCGGCCCCGGGGATGGGCAGGCGGCGGGAGTGTCCACCGACCGCGACCACCACCGAGTCTGCAGTGATGAACCTTCCGCTGTCGAGAGCGAGGGTGGTGCCATCCACGAATCGTGCCTTGCCTTCGAGGATCAAATCGACCCCCGCCGCCGCGAACTTTCCCGCCTCATCTTTGAGTGATCGAACCCGGTCAACCGTGGCCCGCACACGCGTGACCGTTGCGGCCCAGTGCACCTCCGGCGCGCTGACCGCGATTCCATACTCATGGGCGATGCGCACCTCTCGGACCAGCCGAGCGCTTTTGGCCAGGACCCTAGTGGGCACACAGCCGGTGTTCACGCAGGTTCCCCCGGTTCGGGATGCCTCTACCACCGCCACCCGGGCACCGAGCTCTGCCGCCCGCAGGGCCGCCGAGGTTCCCGCGGGGCCGGCACCGATCACGACGAGATCGTAGTCGGCCATCTCAACGACCGCCATTGCTCGAAAAGAGGAAGGTCATACCTCCACTCTAGGAGCCAGCAGCACTATGCGAGCGACCGACGCTCACCACGCTGCATCTCACGATGCCGACACGGCGGCGCAGCACACGGTGTGCAGCGCAGGGATTCCGCGCTGCACACCGTGTGATACTCCGCGGCTTTAGTTTTCGGTGCCGACCGCACCGTCGGCAGCGTCACGCGCACCGTCGATCTGATCTGAAAACTTTCCCCCGGTGACCTTATCGGCTGCCCCAGCTACCCCGTCAAGGATTTTATCGCTGATGCCCTCAGCTTGCTCAGAATGCAAAGCGTCAGTCAATTTGTTGTCTTTCAGGAAGTCCTGAGCCTTGCCGACGATGTCTTCGATTCCCATGATTGCTCCTTTTGATTCACACGTGCCACACGGCACGAGTTATATCCTCGTCTGCCGTGAGCAGATGCGCCACCTTTCGACAACTTTCTTCCCAGAAAGACCGCAACATACTGGGCCAAGGAGAGCAGTCTCCCGCGGAGAGCTCGCATCGAAAGAGTGCCGCAAGATCGCCACTTCTGCTGCCTCGGGTCGGGTGGTTTCAGGGGGTTAGTGCAACGCCGGTGATTAGTTCGTTTATCTTCTCATGGGGGTTGTGGTAGCCGAGTGTTTTGCGTGGGCGGGTGTTGAGGAGGCGTTGCATGTCTGCGATTTCGGTATGGGTGACGGTATTGAAGTTGGTGCCCTTGGGGTAGAAATCGCGGATCAGGCCGTTGAGGTTCTCGTTGCTGCCGCGTTGCCAGGGAGAGTGGGGGTCGCAGAAGAACACCGGGCAGCCGGTGGCGATAGTGAAGGAGCGGTGTTGGGCCATCTCGCTGCCCTGGTCCCAGGTGATCGTTTTGGCAAGCTCCGCAGGGAGGGTGTTGATCAGGCTGGTGATGACGTCGATGACGGTGCGGCTGTCGCGGGTGCCGGGCAGGCGCCCGACGAGCGAGTAGCGAGTCTTCCGCTCGACGAGGGTGACGATGCCGGAGTTCTCCGGCCCGACCACGAGGTCTCCCTCCCAGTGCCCGGGGACGGCGCGGTCCTGTGCTTCGGCTGGTCGGTCCGACAGTCTCGCCCCCTCCAGCCACGGGCGGCTTGAGCGGGCAGGGAGCTTCGACTGCGGAATACGGCGGGTGCGCCCAGAGCGGAGCGCCTTGACGACTTTCAACTCGTCGCGGAGTGCACCTTTGCCTTGGACGTAGAGGGCCTGATAGATCGTCTCGTGGGACACGTGCATCTCCGGTCGGTTCGGGTATATCAACTTCAACCGCCCTGCGACCTGCTGGGGCGAGGACTTGTTGTTCAACCCTTCCACTACCGCCTGCCGCAGCACCGGGTCATCTAGCTTCCCCTCCCTGGTCCTGACCCTACCCACCAGTGCACCGAAATGTGCGACATCGGCGTCATAGCGTGGCGCACTACCGCGACGGACCATCCGATGCCGTCGCACCTCACGAGACACCGTCGACGGCGCCACCCCCAGCTCTCTAGCGATCGCACGGACACTCAGCGGTTCCGGCAGAGACATACCCGCCTGAATGAACGACCGGTCCGCAAGTGTAAGCCTGCGATACGACACCTCCGCCCGAGGTCGCGACGGCACCGGCGGACGAATCACACCACCCCGAGCACCCATGACAAAAGTCATACCACTCAGATTGCCCCACGCGATCACCGTCCGCCGGGGAACACCCATCGACACACTCAACGACTGAGCCGACCACCCCGCCGCCAAAGCCCGACACACCGCCACACGAAACTCCAACGAATAAAACCCCACAACACACCTCCACTCCCTCAAAGCGTTGCACTAGCCCCCTGAAACCACCCAGTTGGACCCAGCAGAAGTGGAGACCTCGCGTGAGATTTGTGGGTGAACAGGGATGATTGTCGGCATCAGCGCGCAAGCCTGGCCGGATCAGAGCACAAGCTCGGCCATATCAGGGGCGGGGTTGCCCCACCGGTGCGCCGTGATGCTGACCGTCTGCTCGCGAAGAAAGGGTAACAACTCGATGCGACCCGAGGTGGTGACCGGGCCGCTCCAGACCGCGACATCCACGCTGCCGCGGAGGGCGAGCGAGAGGGCCAGGGCATCGCCGCCGATCAAGCGCACCCGGGCAGCACCCAGCGTGGGAACACGGGCCAGCCAGGCGGCATCCGATTCGACGGTAAGCACACCCACAAGGACAGGGGACGTTGCTGCACCGAAACTCTGTACTAGCGGGGTCGGTAGCGGAACAGCCGAGCTGAGGTCGACTGGAGCCCCGGCAAGGCTGGCGGCGGCGAGCAGTCGCACCAGGTGACCCAGCGACTCGCCCTCACTGAGACGCAGTGTGATCGGCGACGGACGGTAGCGCAACACGTTACGTTCGACTCCGAGAGCCGAGACATCCCGAGCTGTGCCGTATTCGGTGCTCCACGCTAGCTGGTCGCTCTGCGCGGCGCGACGCACCCGATCAAATTCGAGAAAGTCGAGTCCCGACTGCGCATGCGTGATGACAGCGGCCACCCGCTCACTCACTCCAGGAAGCCGGATATCTTTGCGCGGCGGGGCCTCTACCGCGCCCCAGTCTCCGAGGGCGAGGAGGTAGTTCGGGCCACCCGCCTTGGCCGAGGTTCCCACGCTGGAGCGCTTCCATCCACCAAAAGGCTGGCGGCGAACAATCGCGCCGGTCGTGCCGCGGTTGACATAAAGGTTTCCCGCCTGCACGGTGTTCAACCAGTGTTCTACCTCAGCCACATCATGCGAATGGATGCCGGCGGTCAGACCGTAGTCCACCGCATTCTGCAGCGCAATCGCCTCGTCGAGCGTGGCCGCGGTCATCACCCCCAGCAGGGGCCCGAAGTATTCGGTGAGGTGGAATTCGCTACCGGCGACAACCCCACCGCGGACCCCAGGAGACCAGAGTCGACCAGAACTATCGAGCTGTTTCGGCGTCACCAACCACTCCTCACCCTCCGCCAGGCTCGTGAACGCAGCGAGAAGCTTTCCTTTCGCTGGCGCAACAATCGGGCCCATCTGGGCGCTTGCGGTCTGCGGATACCCCACCCGCAGCGTGCTGACCGCGTCGATGAGTTGACGGCGAAACCGCTCACTGGTAGCCATCGAACCGACCAAAATCACCAGTGATGCAGCCGAACACTTCTGCCCGGCGTGACCGAAGGCGCTCCTGACAACATCGGCCACCGCCAGATCCAGATCGGCACTGGGGGTCACGATAATCGCATTCTTTCCGCTCGTCTCGGCCAACAGCGGCAGGTCTGAGCGCCAGGAGCGAAACAGTTGTGCGGTCTCATAGCCACCGGTGAGAATCACCCGGTCGACGCTGGGATGGGCCACCAGCTGGCCACGCAGCTCCTGCTCACCGAGTTCCAGCAGCGTCAGAACATCGCGCGGGACTCCAGCCTCCCAGAGTGCTTCCACCATGACGGCACCGCAACGGCGCGCCAGGGCCGCCGGCTTAATGATGACACCGCTGCCCGCCGCGAGGGCCGCGAGCACGGAGCCCGCCGCGATAGCGACCGGGAAGTTCCACGGCGGTGTCACCACGGTCAGGCGCGACGGGGTGTACACGGCATCAGTGACCTGCTCCAGTTCGAGGGCGCGCTCGGCGTAGTATCGGGCAAAGTCGATGGCCTCGCTGACCTCGACATCCCCCTCCGCAAGAGTTTTGCCCGCCTCGCTGGCCATCACCTCGATCAGTCGACCGCGAAACACGGCCAGCACATCGGCGGCATCGCGCAGCACCTGGGCGCGTTCGACCGCTGACCTAGCCCCCCAGAGTGCACCAGCTTCGGCAGTTGCAGCGATGCGATGCTGGAGTACCCCGAGATCGTTAACCCTGGAAGCATTGATCGTGTCAGTACCAAGAGTGGAATGCTCGCTGCGCTCCAGCACGTCCCGCGCCCAGTCGCGGTTGGCAGCAATCGAGGGGTCAGTGTCTGGTTCGTTCGTGAACCGCGCAGACGAGACCTCAACACTGTGAGCGCGATCCTGAACGCGCTTCGACACGGGCACCGTGTTATCCAACGCCGCCAGCGAGCGACGAAAACGTTGCTCTTCGCGCTCGAACACCGCAGGATTATCGGCAAGCTCGAAGGCCCCCGACAGAAAGTTCTCGGTGCTCGCATTCTCCTCCAGGCGACGGATGAGGTAGCTCATCGCCGAGTCAAACTCCTGCGGGTGCACCACAGGTGTGTACAGCAGCACACCACCCACGTCCTGCCGAACGGCTTCGGCCTGAGCGGCAGCCATACCGAGCAGCATCTCGAAGTCGACCCGACTCGCGACGCGTCGACGCTGGGCGAGCGACCAGGCAAAAGCTAGGTCAAACAGGTTATGGCCGGCAACCCCGATGCGCACGGCATCAGTTCTTTCGGGCGTCAAAGCCCAGTCGAGCAGACGCTTGTAATTGGTATCTGAATCTTGCTTCGAGCCCCAGGTGGCCAGCGGCCAGCCGTGCACTACGGCATCCACCTTCTCCATGGCGAGGTTGGCACCCTTCACCACACGAACCTTGATACCAGCACCACCAGCAGCACGACGTGCGGTGGCCCAGACTGTAAGACGCTGAAGGGCGGCATAAGAATCGGGGAGATAGGCCTGCAACGCAATGCCAGCCTCAAGGTTTTTCAGGCGCGGCTGATCGAGCAGCCTCTGAAAAACAGCAATGGTGAGATCGAGGTCGGCGAACTCCTCCATGTCGAGATTAATGAATTTTGTGGAGGAGGATGCCGCTGCCTGTTCATACAGCGGAGTCAGTCGCCCGACCACCGAGGACACCATCTCGTCGAAAGCCCAGACCGAAATCTGGCTCACCACCGAGGACACCTTAAGAGAGACGTAGTCGACATCATCGCGGGCCAGCAGGGCGCGGGTTCGCTCCAGTCGACGCTGGGCTTCCTGATCACCTAAGACCGCCTCGCCTAAAAGATTCAGGTTGAGCCTGATCCCCTTGGTGCGCAAGGTCATGAGCTTTTTATCCAACTTCTCAGGGGTGGCGTCGATAACGAGGTGGTCAACCATTCGGCGCAGCATCCTCCGAGCAATGGGTACGATCAGTCGCGGGAGCACGGGAGCGAAACCGCCACCCGCCACCATTGCCGCCCGCAGGTACCAGGGCAGAAAAGCGGGGATGTTGTGGCTGAGCCTCTCGAGGTTGCGCGCCGCGACCTGATGGTCTTCCGGTCGCATCACCGTATCGATGAAGGCAATGGTGAAGGCGAGGCCTTCCGGGTCTTTCACCAGTCCCGCGAGCCGAGCCGCGTTGCGGTCTGGTTTCACCGCGGAGCTCTCACTCAGCCAACGATGCACCGTGGCTACGGCCTGATCGGCAAGGTCGGTGGGGGTGCTGCTGGTGCTGGTGTGCTCGGCGGGCATACTCATGAGGATATGCCTCATACTGCGCATTTTGGCCTGCGGAAGGCGCGCTGCGCATTCTTAGCCCACGCACGAAGCTAAGGCGGTGTGAGCCCCTAGAGCGCAGTTAGTGCCTCGCGCACGATTCGCGCGACCTCGACCTCCGGCACAGTGACCTGCTCTGTGGTGTGCAGGTTCTTGAGCGAGACAGTAGCGGAGGCGCGCTCGATGTCACCGATGATCACCGCGAAGTGAGCGCCCAGTTTATCGGCGGCCTTGATCCCGGAACGCACTGTCATGGCGCCAAGCGCTGGCACCGAACGGATGCCAGCCTCGCGAAGCGTTTTCGTCACTCGACGAGCATCCGCCAGCAGATCCATGCCGGTACCGTACTCGCGGGTGCTGAAAACATAGACATCCGGTCCGAGCTTGGGTGTGGGCAAAAGGCCGTGGGTGGTGAGGAAATCTACCAGAGTCACATCACCCATCCCACAGCCGATTCCCGGAATCTTGCGGTGGGTGAACAGACTCGCGAGATCATCATAACGCCCGCCGCCGAATAATGAGCGGCGATTGTCGGGCGAGGTGTCGAACACCTCAAACACTGTGGAGGTGTAGTAGTCAAAGCCTCGAACAATGTGCGGAGAGAATTCGAGCGGCACGGCGGTGAGCTCGTCACGGATCATCCGCACGATCCGCGAAGTGGATGCTGCGCTCTCTCCCGCGACATCGGCAAACGCAGCGAGGTCCATGGCCAGCAACGAACGCACACGACTGTCCTGCTCTGGATCAAGACCAGCAGTGCGCAGGGCTTCCGAGCGCTGCTCATCGCTGATTTTCTCCCAGCGGTCAATGATTTTGCCCACGGCCGCCAGGCCATCTCCCGACACCCGGACATAATTTCTCAGCCCAGCATCGAGCAAGCCTCGATCATTGACGCGGATAACGTACATCGAAGGGTCGGCACCGAGGCCCTTCATCAGTGCGGCGATCAACTCAAACATCTCGATCTCTGCCCCGATGTCTTCGCTACCGAAGATGTCGAGATTGAGCTGCCAGTGCTCGCGTACTCGACCACGCTGCGGTCGTTCGTAGCGATGAGCATTGATGTGCGAATACCAGCGCGCCGGAAAGACGATGTCGCCCTGGTGGCCGGCGATCATCCGCGCCGCTGAGGGTGTCATCTCAGGTCGCAGAACGATATCTCGCCCACCCCGGTCGGTGAACCGGTACATCTGCTCGTCAACGATCTCTTTGCCGGATTTGGCCTCGAAGATCGCCGCGGGCTCAATGATGGGGCCATCGTAGCGTTGGAACCCGAAGAGTTCAGCTGTGGCGAAGAGGGAGTCGAAAATCTGCGTTCGAACCGACATCTCTTCGGGCAAGAAATCCCGAGTGCCTCGATAAGGCTTCGTAGAGAAGGGCAACGCAGAACTCGATTCTCACAGTGTAGGTCGGGGCAGTTTATCGTACATGCTCTCGATGACGATGGGCCTGAACGCGGATTCTCTACGGAAGCACCTTGGTCACGATGTCCCACGCCGCGCATTCGCTCGGGAGAGCGCGGATGGGGACGGTGCGTCGTCAGTTTGCTGTGAGGCTGTGGCGTGGGTCATGATGGTGCTGTGCCCCGTTTGGGTGGCGTTGGTGTCGAGTCCTGGGAGCGTGTCATGGCGGCTGGGGGTGTCTCATGACGGCGTGGGCTGAGGGTGGTTCTGCCGGTGGTGTTCCGTCTGGTGGTGGTGGGTTGATTGTTCCGGAGAATATTCCGTTTGTGGGGTGTCATCCGACGACTATTGATGGGGTGGGGTCGGTGTTGACGGTGGCGGGGAAGGCGTTGCCGGATGCGGGGGCGGAGGTCGTCTCAGCATGGAATGGGTTGGGGGTGTCGTATACGGCTCCGGGTTCGGAGGAGTTGTTGGCGGTGATGGCCCCGGTAGCTGCGGTGGCGGATGATGTGGGTGATGGGTTGAAGCGGGTGGGGAAGATTGTGGATACCTTCGCGGCGAATCTGGTGAAGCCGGTGAAGGAGTTGCGGGATTTGCAGACAGAGGCGGAGAAGTTCGTGGCGGAGGTGAAGGATGGGGTGTCGGTAGATATGTTCAACCCGGATCATCCTGCCTATGATGATGGGCAGGTTCAGGTAGCGGCAG
>JBOFDJ010000050.1:0-36212 GCA_051646885.1 Rhodoglobus sp. | reverse complement strand
GCAAGCCGCAGGATGGCCGTCTTTCGGTGATGCACGGTGACCGCAAAATCGACCTTCGTGTCGCCACCCTGCCCACGGTGTGGGGCGAGAAGGTCGTCATGCGAATTCTCGACAACTCGGGGTCGAGCATGGATCTGGCCGATCTCAATCTGCTTCAGCGCAACGCCGATGCCTATAAGTCGTCATACACTAAGCCTTACGGCATGATTCTGGTGACCGGTCCTACGGGTTCGGGTAAGTCCACCACGTTGTATACGACCCTGCATACGGTGGCTAAGCCTCAGATCAATGTGATCACCGTGGAAGATCCGGTGGAGTATCGCATGCCGGGCATTAACCAGGTGCAGGTGAACAGCAAGGCTGGTCTCACCTTCGCCAGTGCCCTACGTTCTATTCTGCGATCCGACCCTGATGTGGTCCTTCTCGGTGAGATTCGCGATCATGAGACCGCGCAGATTGCTATCGAGGCCTCACTGACTGGCCACCTGGTGCTCTCGACGCTGCACACTAATGATGCGCCGAGCGCTATTACCCGTCTGATGGAGATGGATATTGAGCCGTTCTTGGTGGGTTCTGCTCTGGACTGTGTGGTCGCCCAGCGTCTTGCCCGCAGGTTGTGCCAGCGGTGCAAGCAGGCGGTGGTTCCTTCTTTAGACGAGATGCTGAGCCTTCGGGTGGGCTTTGATCCTGAGGTTCATGGGATCCCGACGCTGCATAAGCCGGTGGGCTGTTCGACCTGCTCGAACACTGGCTACCGTGGGCGTATCGCCATCCATGAGGTGATGCTGGTCACCGAAGAGATCGAGCGTTTGGCGGTGCAGCGCGCGTCGAGCGCCGAGATTACCAAGGTTGCCCTTGACCAGGGCATGATTTCGCTTCGCCAAGACGGCTGGATGAAGGTTCAGCTCGGTCACACATCGATTGAAGAAGTTTTGCGGGTCGTCGCCTGACGATCTGTGCTCGGGGGAGCATCTACCATTCGGGGGAAACACATGAATCAAGAGCAACTACCATTTGGCGTCCCGTTTGGTGGCGTCGGGCAGCCGATGCCGGCACCGGGGGTCTTTCCGCCGCTGGCACCAGCGCCCGGGGTTTTTCCGGGCATGGATATCGTCCCGCCGCCGGCACCTCAGACGCCGACGGGACCTATTGCTCATCGGGGCTTCCCGCCGCCTTCGGTCGCGCCCACGCCGCCCGCCCCGGCTATTTTCCCGCCGATGCCTTTTGCGGATCCGCTGACCGCTGTGGCACCTTCGCAGGCTTACGATGCGCCGACGACGGTCTTTCCGCTCACGACTGTGCCCTCGGCGACAGCCTTTTCTGCGCCAGTGGCACCGTCCGCATCGTTGGCACCATCTGCGCCGTTGGCACCCATGGCCCCGTCAGCACCCTCGACACCCGCGCACAGCGCCGAATCGTATCCACCACTCTTGCCGACCAACGATTTTCTGGGCGGTGCGGGCGATGACCTGGATCTCTCCGATTCTTTTGCCGCAACGATGAAGAACAGGCGGTCTGCGGCTGAGCCAGTGAAGCTACCGACTGCCTTCCGCCATCCCGATCACGATGCTGATCTGCTGGCCGCGCTGGACACGGTGGTGGAGCTGGGTGGCTCCGACCTCCATGTGACGATGGACGCCATCCCGATGATCCGCTTGCACGGTGCGCTGAGTTCGGTTCCTGGGGCAACTGTGTGGGGTCAGCAGAAATTGAGCTCGGCGCTCCACAGCATCATGTCGGAGGCTCAGCGTGAAATTTTTGACCGGGAGCTTGAACTAGATTTTGCTTATACCCTGACCGATGATTCTCGGTTTCGGGTCAATATTTATCAGCAGCGTGGGAGCATGGGCGCAGCATTCCGTCTGATCCCTACCGAGATCAAGTCGCTCGATGAGCTGGGAGTTCCCGAGAGCATCGGTCGTTTTTGCAGCCTTTCGCGCGGTCTGGTGTTGATCACCGGGCCCACGGGTTCCGGTAAGTCGACAACACTCGCGGCACTGATCGATAAGGTCAACCAGGAGCGTGCGGATCATATTGTGACGGTTGAAGACCCGATTGAGTTCATGCACCAGAATAAACAGTCCCTGGTCAACCAGCGTGAGGTCGGCGGCGATACTCACTCTTTTGCGAATGCCCTCAAGCATGTGCTTCGTCAAGACCCCGATGTGATTCTGATTGGTGAGTTGCGAGACCTGGAGACGATTTCGGTCGCCCTCACGGCAGCAGAAACCGGGCATCTGGTCTTTGCGACCCTACACACCCAGAGTGCCGCTCAGACCATCGACCGTATTATCGATGTTTTTCCCCCGCATCAGCAGGGTCAGGTGCGATCCCAGCTTGCCGCTACCTTGCAGGGTGTTGTCTGCCAGACTCTGGTGCGCAGCGCCTCCGGCGATGGGCGCGTGGTCGCCACCGAGGTGCTGATCGCGACTCCTGCCCTGTCGAACCTGATCCGCGAGGGCAAAACCTTCCAGGTTCCTTCTGCCCTACAGGCGGGGCGTGACCTGGGCATGCACACCATGGACCAGCATCTGGCCGATCTGGTCACCTCGGGCCAGATCACCAAGGGCGATGCCCTGGAACGTGCTCAGAACAGGGAGGATCTGCTGCAGCTCATTCAGGGTGGGGGCGGTTTCGGCCAGTTCCGCGGTGATCTGGATTCGAGGGCATTCTGATGCCCGCCACCAAGGTTTTCGCCTATACTTCTCGCGATGCTGCGGGCAAGCTCGTGAAAGGCAAGCTTGATGCTGCCAGCGAGTCGGCGGTGGTCTCGCGTCTGCGCACCCAGGGTCTTGCTCCTCTCACGATTGAGGAGTCGGCGGCGGGTACCGGGCTGGGTCGCGAGATTAATATTCCTGGGCTTGGCAACAAAGCGCCGGGGCTCAAAGATGTCGCGATTATGAGCCGTCAGTTGGCGACCATGATCGCTTCCGGGCTTTCTTTAGTGAAGGCTCTGCTGATCCTGTCGGAGCAGACGGAGAACAAGAAACTCGCTGCCGTGCTGGCCGAGGTTCGTGGCGATATTGAGTCGGGCTCGGCGCTGTCGGATGGTCTCGCTAAGCATCCGCTGATCTTTCCGCGGTTGATGATCTATCTGGTGCGTTCGGGGGAGGCCGGTGGTTTTCTTGACGGCGCTCTGGAGTCGATTGCCGACAGCTTAGAGTCTGATGTCAAGCTGCGGGCCACCATCAAGTCGGCGCTGACCTACCCGGTCGCCGTGTTCATCATGGCCGTTCTGGCGGTCATTGTGATGCTGACCTTTATCGTTCCGATCTTTCAACAGATGTTCGCCTCGCTCGGTGGCGAGCTGCCGGTGCCCACCAAGATTTTGGTAGTCATGTCACAGAACATGTTTTGGGTGCTTCCACTATTGATTGTTTGCTCTGTGGGGTTCACTCTGTGGTGGCGGGCCAATAAGCACACCGACCGGGTTCGCCGAGTCGTTGATCCGCTCAAGCTCAAGGCGCCGGTGTTTGGTCAGTTATTCACCAAGGTGGCTATTGCCCGGTTTGCGCGCAACTTTGCGGCGATGATTGGTGCCGGTGTGCCCATTCTGCAATCGCTCAGTATTGTGGGCGAGACCTCAGGCAACTGGGTGATCGAGCAGGCGTTAATCAAGGTTCAAGAGTCGGTGCGCACCGGTAACTCAATTTCGGGCCCCCTGTCTCAGGAGCCCATCTTTCCGGCCATGGTGGTGCAGATGATGGCCGTGGGTGAAGACTCTGGCTCGATGGAGACCATGCTGACCAAGATTGCCGACTTCTACGATGAGGAGGTCTCCAGCACGGCTGAGGCCCTCACCTCACTGATAGAGCCGCTGATGATTGCTGTCATCGGCAGCATCATCGGTGGCATGATTGTGGCACTCTATATGCCCATCTTTTCGATCCTCGACACGGTCAACAGTCAATGACGCTGACTCGGCCTGATCGCCCCCTCGAAGTGGGGCGCATTTTCGGGCTGATCACCCCTCTTTGCGGGCTTTGCGCCGCTGTGGGGCTGCGGCATCCTTTTCCCAGGGGGCATTACATTAGGGGCCACCTGTCCATAGATTCACTCATTTGACGGGAATAAACACATGATCACACGTATCAATGACGCGTTTGCGGCTCGCCGCGACGGTCTCAAGGATGGCCAGAAGGGTTTCACCCTGATTGAGCTTCTGGTTGTCATCATCATCATCGGTATTCTGGCCGCTATTGCCATTCCGGTGTTCCTCAACCAGCGCGAGACCGCATGGAAGGCCTCCGTGGCTTCTGACCTGAAGAACGCGGCGGTGGTTCTCGAGACCCTTGCCACTAAGAACAACGGTACCTACAACGGTTCCGGTGCTCCGGCGGCCGCCTCGACTCACACCTCTACCAGCACAATTTTCAAGGTAAGCGATGGCAACACGATCACGGTCACCGCGATCAATGCCAACGGCTACACCCTCACCGGTGCCAACGGGAACGCTACCGGCAGCCAGGCATACAACAGCGCTTCTGGTGGCCTCGGCAAGTGGACTCCGTAATCTCATAATTGACCATGAGTCAGTTGCGGGGTGTCGTGCGAACGGCACCCCGCAACCCATCCGTATCGAGCCGGTTCTGGTTCACTGATTTCGAGGGGACAACGCATATGATCACACGTATTAATGACGCGTTTGCGGCTCGCCGCGACGGTCTCAAGGATGGCCAGAAGGGTTTCACCCTGATTGAGCTTCTGGTTGTCATCATCATCATCGGTATCCTGGCCGCGATTGCCATTCCAGTGTTCCTCAATCAGCGTCAGAGTGCCTGGAAGGCTTCTGTGGCTCACGATCTGAAAAACTCTGCGACCATTCTGGAGACCCTGGCGACAAAGAACGGTGGGCGCTACACCGGTACGGGCATGCCGGCTCTCGGTTCTGCCCACACAACAACGAGCACGGTGTTCAATGTCAGCGCAGGAAACACCATCACGGTCACCGCGATTACTGCAACCAGTTACACGCTCACGGGAACGAACATCAATATTCCCGGTGCTGGCGTCGGACAAACCTACCGAAGCGGCTCGGGTGGCTTGGGTAAATGGACACCCTAGACCAATAACCTAGCATCCCATATCTCCAATCCCACGCCTGAGAGGAGGCGACTTGATGACCAGTATCCACCGCCGCCTTGCCGCGCTCCGCGGGCAGGAGGGCATGACCCTGATCGAGGTCATCGTGGCCATGACGTTGATGGCGTTCGTGGCAATTGCCGCTGTCTCCCTCTCGATCACGAGTTCTACCGCTGCTGCCACCCAACAGCGGCAAGAAGTTGCCGTGACGGTCGCCAGCCAGGCGATGGAGATCGCCACCTCACGAAATTCCAAGTTCATCACCGGCACCACCGTCAGCAACCTCTATTTTGGCCGCACTCAGGCTGCGGTCGACATCCAGTGGGCCGATAATCCCCTGGCTCTCGGTATGGCCAGCACGAAGAAGAACTGGGATCCAGCTCCGCTAGGTCATGCGGTGGTGGTCCCCTACCAATTCGAACAGACTCTGGCTGGCACGAAGTACACCGCCCATATTCTTATCGGTGACTGCTTTCAGAAAAAGACCACGGGCGGTCTGGCCTCTGACTGCGGTCTTCTGCCAGTCGGCGCTACCCCTACCGACTACACAACCTTGGTGCGCATTATGGTCTTGGTCCGCTGGACGGCGGGCTCGGGCTGCGCCACCAGCGGTTGCACTTACCAGACCACCGCTCTTATGGACCCGCACACCGACCTCACCTGGAATAGCTAATGACCGCCCGGGGCCTCGTTGTGCCACTGTCCGACGATAACGCTGATGTCAACCACGACACCGAATCTGGCTTCTCATTAATGGAGCTCCTCGTTGCGGTGAGTATATTCACCATCTTTATCACCATTGTGCTCACCACCACTGTTGCTATTGCGCAAAACGCCACCCGAACTCAGCTCATCGCTGAGTCAACGAATAGTTCTCTGGTGGTTTTTGGCAGGCTCGACCGGCAAGCCCGCTATGCCGACTCCATCAACTTTCCAGGTGAAGGGGTCAGTGGCTCCCGTTACATCGAATTCCGCACCCCGAGCACAAGTTCAGCCAGCGGGGAAACGATGTGTACGCAGTGGCGCTACAATCCGAGCGCCGCGCGACTCGAGTGGCGCCAGTGGGTTGACGACAATCCCGCGACTCTTCCTTCGACTTTCACCACGGCGATGAACAACGTAATCAACGACACCTCAAAGCCCACCTACCCGTTTGCTCTGCTGCGGGCTGACTCTACCTCGATGCAGCGCATGACGGTGAGCATTAGCTCCGGTAATGAGTTTATGGATGTTGGTGCCGATGTGAACAGCGTGTTCTCGGCTCGCAACAGCTCGGCTTCTTCTTCGCCGAGCAACGACGACTTCGACGCCGATGGCGAGAGCGACGACCCTATCTGCCAACTATCCGGAGTGGTGATAAGACCATGACAAATACAGGCTTCAGCATCATCAAGCTTCGCGCAGCGATGGGGGCGCGGTTCGCGGGGCACGGCCCCGACAGTGGTGTCGCCATGCTCACGGCGATCCTCTTCGGACTTCTTACCGTCGGGCTCTCTGTGGTGTTGCTCAGCACGGTATTAGCGCAGTCGACCCCCGCATACACCGCACAGAAGAATACCCGCACCATCTATGCTGCCCAGTCCGGGCTGCAGGTAGCGCTGGGGGTCATTCGATCCGTGGATCTGCCCCCGAACGCCGCGAACAAAGTTTTTGGCGATCTTAGCAAGTTGCCCTGCGCGGTCAAAGGCCGCGTGAATGCGCAGACAGACGGAACCAATTATGACGTCACGGTGATCTACTTTTTGGAGGATCCCACCTCCAAAGATTCCACCTGGCGTGACGCAAATAAGCTGTCGTGCAACACCTCAACCGGCCTGACTATATCTCCAAAGTTTGCCTACCTTAGATCAGATGGGCTCGGTCTGAAGGTGCCGGGGATTAGCGACGACACCTACGGTAACCGCTATCTTTCTGCTGTCTACAAGTTCAAAACGGCCAACGAGAACATCCCCGGTGGCATGATCTTTGATAGCACGAGGGAATACTGTCTTCAGGCTACGACGGCCACGAATGGCTCGCAGATCAAGTTCGTTCCGAAATCACAGTGCCTCGGAACTCCGCTTCAGCTGTGGTGGTTCAGCCCGACTTACCAGATCAGACTTGCCAGCACGGTGCAGCTTCCCGCTGTTTTGGGTCTCTGTATTACCGGGCCGGTTGACGAGGGTCAATCCACGCAGGATGCGCTCCTGCGTCCCTGTAAGTCGCAGAGCGCTTCTGGCCTTGACCGGTGGAACCAGCTCTGGAGTTGGGTGGGTAAGTACACCTGGCAGGGGTCAAAGAAGACGGATCCCATCGAGTCGGGTAAAAGCGATCACTATCTATCGCCGACGCTGTCCGCTGGGCAGAACCTTTCAGGAACGCTCCTCAAGGTTGTCAAGGGCAGCACCAGTATTAAGGGAACACTAGCGCCAGACTCTGAGGTGGGTGCCGGTGCCGCCAGTTATGCTACGGGGCAGCTCGTGAACTACAAAGAGTTCGGTCGCTGCGCTGACGTCACGAACGAGGATATGTATAAGGACTATCTGATCTCCTACCCCTGCAAGCAGGATCCTTCAGGGCCGCCGTATCCCGGTATCACCTGGAACCACAAATGGGCTTACACCGAAGCTGTGCCGCCTATTCAGCTCACCACGGGCACCATCACTACTGTCTTTGGGGGTACGGACCCCGCCAAGGGCAACCTCGGGCAGACCTACTGTCTTCAAAGAATCAGTGGCAGCGTGTACCCTCTCTTCCGTGCCTGCACGGGAAACCAGAACCAGCAATGGCAACGCAGCTACGACACCGGTACCTACAGTTCAAGCTATCTCCTCTCCTCTCCTGATGGCTCCACCTGCCTCACAGCCGACTCAACTGATATGCATAATCTCACCATTTCAAAAATTACGATAAAAGGCTGCAACGGTTCTGATGAGCAAAAATGGAATGCGCCCGTAACGACCACGAGCTCTGATTTCGGAGATTTCCGGGAAGTGAACCCGTGATCGCAGTTCCCCTTGTTGGTGTGCTGGGGCTCCTGGTGGGCTCATTCCTGAACGTCGTGGTGCATCGGGTGCCGCAGGGGCGCTCGATTGTGGCCCCGCCCAGTGCCTGCCCTGGTTGCGGTGGAGCAATCGCGCCCCACGACAACATTCCGGTGCTGTCGTGGCTGATGCTGCGCGGCAAGTGCCGGGCCTGCGCCGAGCCGATCTCGTGGCGTTACCCGCTGGTGGAGCTGGGCACCGCAGTGCTTTTTGCTGTGGTCGCGTTCCGTTTTGGCACCACCGCGCTCGCGGAACCCACCGCGCCCCGAGTTGTTGCAGCGATCCTGGTCATTATTGCTCTGCTCTATTTCGCGGCCGTCAGTATTGCCCTGGCCCTCATCGATATCGACACTCACCGCCTCCCCAATGTGATTGTTCTGCCCTCGTATCTGGTCGCGGCCGTGCTGCTGGCGACCGCCAGCATTCTTCAGGGGGATTACCCGGCGCTCATCCGGGCCGCCGTGGGCATGGCGGCGCTCTTCGTGGCCTATCTGGTGATGGCCTTCGCCTACCCTGGCGGCATGGGCCTCGGTGACGTTAAGCTAGCGGGTGTGATCGGCATGTACTTGGGGTGGGCTGGCTGGGGTGCGCTGGCGGTGGGGGCCTTTTCGGCATTCCTGCTGGCCGGGGTGTTCTCCGTCATCCTGATGGTCACCAAGCGCGCAAACCGCAAAAGTGGTATTCCTTTTGGGCCATGGATGCTCGGGGGCGCGTGGCTCGGACTCCTCGCGGGCGGCAGCCTGTTCGACTCGTATCTTTCGATATTCGACCTGGCAGGGTAGCCGGGCGACCACAACCACACACGACACATAACGGGGGAATAAATGGGAAAGACGATAGTGGGGCTCGACATCAGTTCGAGTTCTATTCGTGCTGCCGAGCTTGACGGTCCGCTCAAATCCAAGCCCACTCTGGTGAGATACCATGCGGTGAGAGGCTTGCCGTCCGGCGCGGTGGTCAAGGGCGAGGTGATGGAGCCACGCACGGTGGCCGATGCACTCAAACAGCTCTGGTCGGTCGGAAAATTCGGCACCAAGAACGTCGTGCTGGGTGTGGGCAACGCCAGAGTGTTGGCGCGCGATTTGAGTGTCCCTAAGATGCCGCTCAATACGATCAAAGGCTCCTTGCCGTTCTATGTGCAAGAGATGTTGCCATTTCCGGCGAAAGACGCGCTGCTCGATTTTTACCCGATGAGCGAGTCGCTGAGCGAATCCGGCCCCGTTATCAACGGGCTATTCGTTGCCGCCCCAAAATCTGCGGTGATGGGCAATATCGAGGCGGTGCAGCTTGCCGGGCTCAACACGGTCAATGTTGACCTCATCCCTTTTGCGCTGAGTCGGGTTTTGCTCAGTAGTGCTCGCACTGCCGGTACCGCCGCGATGATCGACGTGGGCGGCACCACGACGACCGTGGTGATCTCATCGCAGGGTGTTCCGCAGTTCGTCCGACTGATTCCTAGCGGAGGTGATGATGTCACTGCTGCGCTCGTATCGCGTCTGCGCCTCTCGCCCGAAGATGCTGAGAATGCTAAGCGTTCCGCGGGTCTCGCGATGGGCCACACACCCACTTCTGGAGCGGATGCCGCATCAATCGTCTACGAACTGACGGGCAAGCTCATCACGAGCTTGCGTGAAACGCTCAACTATTTTGCTGGCTCTCGCCCCAACACCCCGGTCAGCCGTGTTGTGCTTTCCGGTGGTGGATCGATGCTGCGCGGGTTCCGGGAGGCGTTGAGTGAATATACCAGGCTCCCGGTGAGCGTGGGGGATCCATTCGAAATGGTGTCTACCGGGCGGACGACCACCCAATCTCCCGACGTGGGGTCTTCCCTGTCGGTGGCCATTGGTCTCGCGATGGGAAACGCAGCATGAGCGCCCGCACAGCAGGCTCGAAGGCACTGAGTCTAGGGGGAGTCCCCCGCGTCGATTTGCTGCCGCCAGAATTCGAGCAAAGCCGTAAGTCAAAGGTCCTGATCAAGCGTCTGCTTCTCGGTTTAGCGGCGACGCTGGCGCTGGTCCTGGTCGCGGTTGGAGTGGGGGTGGTGCAGCTCATCGTGACCGGTGTGGGCCTCGCCAACGAAAACACCCGAGCCGAAACCTTGGCAGCGGAACAAGAGAAATATGCGGTCGTCACGACGATCAACAGTCAGGCCTCGAAGATCGAAGCCATCCAGCCGGAAGCTACAGCCGGAGAGGTGCTGTGGGAACCCTATCTGGCGCTGGTCGCCGGGACTCTTCCCGTCGATACCTCGATCACGGCGTTCACCGCAGAGCTCAAAGATTCCGCCGCCGCGCCGACGCCAGAAGCTGTTCTGCAAGCTCCACACATCGCCATGCTGCAGCTCACCGCTGACAGCCCGCAGGCATCCGTCTCTGACTGGCTTGAAAATATGTCGAAGCTCACCGGCTATGTAGATGCAACACCACAGAGTGTTGTTCTCGTGTCAGAAACGGGCCGCTACACCGTGCAAGTAAATCTGCTCATTAATAAAGACGCCATCTCTAACCGATTCACAGTTGAGAAGACACCATGAACCGCAACAGACTAATACCACTGCTTCTCGTCGGGGCTATTGTTCTGACCGCCGCCCTAGGGTGGATCGTTGGCATATCGCCCCTGCTGAATCAGGCAGCGTCCGCAGAAAGCGAACGGTCGAATCTCGCGGCGGTCAATGACGCAAACCAACTCAAAGTGAAAACCTTGAGCGAGCAGTTCAAGAATGTCGAGACGCTCAAAACCGAATTGAGCACACTGCGGCAATCTGTTCCTGAGGATGCCGGAATCCCGGTTCTGCTCCGGGAGATCAACGGCTACTGCGCACAGTTCGGCGTCACGTTGAGTAGTGTTACTGTCGCCGACACTGTCGCGTTCACCAAAGCTGCGGATCCTGGAGCAACACCGGCTCCGGATGCGGCCACTCCCACTCCCGCTCCGACTCCTGCGCCAGCTCAGGGGACAGCGCCGAACACCACGGTCACGCCCACCCCAAGCGGGGTGTATATGATCCCGGTAACGGTGGTTGTATCGGGGCCATACGCTAATGTCGTTGCGTTCTCTGGAGCGATGCAAGCGGGTCCGCGACTCTTTCTCCTTAAGACGCTGTCGCTGGGTTCGAGCGAAAGCGGGTTCACCGCGACGCTTGATGGCAATATTTTTGCGCTTCCCGTCCCTGCGGCGGCGTCAGCGCAGCCCAACGCTGACGGGTGACACCTTAATCTGGGGGATGTCCTAAGCTAGCCTCCCCATAAAAATGGTGCTCGTCACTAAACTGAACCCTGAGCAGTAGTTTGGCAAGGGGAGCAGTCATGACCGCAACACCACCACATTCTGAAGGGCATATTTCCGCGACCGCTTCGGGTCAGGCCGCCGATAACGATGGCGTAACCCACGAGGCGGTCATTATTGACGAGCCGGCGGTTGCCGACCTCGGTGAGGAGTTAATCATCGACGACGATTCTGACTCTGCTGAATCGAATAGTGCGGATCGTGGCACCCCGTTCGGTGTTCCACCCCAGCAGGTTGTCTACATTAAGCCCCCTTCCCCCCCAGAGAAGCTTGGCAACCGTGGTGCCGGTGTGTTCATCGCGATCCTGTCGACGCTCGTGTTTACTGCTCTTGTTGCCCTGGCCACCGCAGTCATTCGCAATATCAATACCGATGTCTTCGATTTCGACTTCTTATCACGACCGAGCTTCTACCTGCCGACAATATTCTTTGTGCTTGCATTCGTTCTGCTAGCGCTCGTGGCCAACCGTGCCAACTGGTGGGCATACATTCTGGGCAGCATCCTGGTCGGGTTTATCGTATATTTCGGCACCATTGGGTTCGACCTCTTACTCAGCGATATCATTTCGAGCACCTTGAGCGAGGCCTCTCTGCGGTTCAGGCAGGAGCTTGCTAACCCCTTCGTCATCGTCCCGGCCCTACTGGCCCGCGAAGTGTGCCTCTGGTGTGGTGCGCTCATTAGTCGACGCGGTCGCAAGGTGACGGCGCGCAATACCGAATTACGCGAGGCTTATGAGCGTGAGCTTGCGGGGTATCGCGAGCGAGCCTAGCTCGGTGCCCGCGCCACCCACCCACCCAATCGGGAGGGCGATGGAGTATTTGACCGGTAGCGCAGATGAGGCTAGTGTCTTTCAGGTGTGCGCTTTGTCGTGCTCCTGAGTCGTGCCTTCGTGCACCGGGTCGGGTGCCGACACCTCGTATCACTAGGGCTCGTTTTTCGACGGGCCCCCACGGCATACTCACGACAGCTGCGAGAAGAGATTCTGGTGGTGTCGCTGGGTCCAGTTGAACTCGATTTGCCCGGTTTTCTGAGAAAATTTGGTTCGGTCGAATGCTAACCAACACGATGCTGTCACCGTGCAGCCAAGCGAGGAGTTACTTCAGTGCCCACCATTCAACAGTTGGTGCGAAAGGGCCGTTCGCCGAAGGTTGTTAAAACCAAGGCCCCCGCCCTCAAATCCAACCCCCAACAGCGCGGCGTGTGCACTCGTGTGTACACCACCACCCCCAAGAAGCCAAACTCGGCCCTGCGCAAGGTCGCCCGTGTCAAGCTTTCCAATGGAACCGAAATCACCGCATACATTCCGGGAGAAGGCCACAACCTTCAGGAGCACTCGATGGTGCTCGTCCGCGGTGGTCGCGTGAAAGACCTCCCCGGCGTGCGCTACAAGATTGTGCGTGGTGCCCTCGACACTCAGGCGGTCAAGAACCGCAAGCAGGCTCGTAGCCGCTACGGCGCGAAGATGGATAAGAAATAATGCCACGTAAAGGACCAGCACCGAAGCGTCCCGTAGTTGCGGACCCGGTCTACGGGGCTCCTATTGTGAGCCAACTCGTCAACAAGATTCTCCTCGATGGCAAAAAAGGCCTCGCCGAGCGCATCGTGTACGGCGCTTTAGAGGGAGTGGCTGCCAAGAATGGTCAGGATGCGGTCGTCACCCTCAAGAAAGCGCTCGACAATGTGCGCCCCACCATTGAGGTCAAATCCCGCCGCGTTGGCGGTTCGACTTATCAGGTTCCGGTTGAGGTCAAATCGCACCGAGCGAATACCCTTGCCCTGCGATGGCTGACCAGTTATGCCAAGAACCGCCGCGAGAAGACCATGACCGAGCGGTTGACCAATGAGATTCTGGATGCATCCAATGGTCTCGGTGCTGCTGTGAAGCGCCGGGAAGACACCCACAAGATGGCCGAGTCGAATAAGGCTTTCGCGCATTATCGCTGGTAATAGTCGCTAAGGCATCCGCTGAGGCGACAACACATCGGGGAGTCTGTACCCCATGGCCCAGACTCCCTCCCCAGCCCATACGTCAACATCATCGAAAGTAGGAACCCGTGGCACAGGACGTGCTCACCGACCTGAATAAGGTCCGCAATATCGGCATCATGGCGCACATCGATGCTGGCAAGACCACGACCACTGAGCGCATCCTGTTCTACACCGGCATCACCCACAAGATCGGTGAGGTGCACGATGGTGCTGCGACGATGGACTGGATGGCGCAGGAGCAGGAGCGCGGCATTACGATCACCTCGGCCGCCACCACCTGTTTCTGGGATAAACACCAGATCAACATCATCGACACCCCAGGTCACGTCGACTTCACCGTGGAGGTGGAGCGTTCGCTGAGGGTGCTGGACGGCGCGGTTGCCGTGTTTGATGGCAAAGAGGGCGTCGAGCCCCAGTCTGAGACGGTATGGCGTCAGGCCGATAAGTACGACGTTCCCCGTATCTGCTTCGTCAACAAGATGGATAAGCTCGGGGCCGATTTTTATTTCACCGTTGACACCATCGTCAAACGTCTCGGCGCGAAGCCGCTGGTCATCCAACTTCCGATCGGTTTTGAGAACACCTTCGAGGGTGTGGTCGATCTGGTAGAGATGCGCGCGCTGACCTGGCGCGGCGACTCTAAGGGTGATGTCGAGATGGGTGCTAAGTACGCCGTCGAAGAGATTCCGGCTGACCTGCTCGACAAGGCCAATGAGTACCGTGCTGCGTTGCTCGAAGTTGTCGCCGAGACCGATGATGCGCTCCTGGAGCGGTTCATGGAAGGCGACACCGATTTTTCGGTTGCCGAGATTAAAAAGGCGATTCGCAAGCTCACCGTCAACAGTGAAATCTATCCCGTTCTCTGCGGTTCGGCATTTAAAAACCGTGGCGTGCAGCCGATGCTGGATGCGGTCGTTGACTACCTGCCCAGTCCGCTGGATGTGCCGGCGACCGAGGGTCACGATGTCCGAGACGAAGAGAAAATCGTCGAGCGCCACCCGGATTCGAGCGAGCCCTTTTCGGCCCTGGCCTTCAAGGTTGCCGTCCACCCGTTCTTCGGTCGCCTGACCTACATCAGGGTGTACTCGGGTCAGGCAGATTCGGGGGCCCAGCTCGCGAACTCTACCAAGGGCAAAAAAGAGCGCATCGGCAAGATCTTCCAGATGCACGCCAATAAAGAAAACCCGGTGGGCAGCGTCACCGCGGGCCATATCTACGCAGTGATCGGCCTCAAAGACACCACAACGGGTGACACCCTCTGTGACCCGGGCAACCAGGTGATTCTTGAGTCGATGACCTTCCCTGAGCCGGTGATCGAAGTCGCGATTGAGCCGAAGACGAAGGCCGATCAGGAGAAACTGGGCATCGCTATCCAGAAACTTGCTGAAGAAGACCCCACCTTCCGCACCGAGCAGAATCAAGACACGGGCCAGACCGTGATCAAGGGTATGGGTGAGCTTCACCTCGATATCCTGGTTGATCGGATGAAGCGCGAGTTCAACGTCGAGGCGAACGTCGGTAAGCCGCAGGTAGCCTACCGTGAGACCATTCGTCGCGTTGTTGAGAAGCACGATTACACTCATAAGAAGCAGACCGGTGGATCCGGTCAGTTCGCTAAGGTGCAGATCTCGCTTGAGCCTCTTGAGGTCACCCCTGACACGATTTACGAGTTTGAAAGTAAAGTTACGGGTGGTCGTATTCCGCGCGAGTACATTGGATCCATCGATCAGGGCTTCCAGGCTTCGATGGGGGTCGGTGTTCTTGCTGGTTACCCCATGGTCGGCGTTAAGGGAATCATCCTCGATGGCGCTGCTCACGATGTGGATTCGTCAGAGATGGCGTTCAAGATCGCCGGTTCGATGGCATTCAAGGAGGCGGCTCGCAAGGCTAGTCCTGTGCTACTCGAACCGCTTATGGCCGTTGAGGTGCGCACCCCTGAGGAATACATGGGTGACGTGATCGGCGACCTGAACTCGCGTCGTGGCCAGATTCAGTCGATGGAAGACGCGACTGGCGTTAAAGTGGTCACGGCCAAGGTGCCCCTGTCGGAGATGTTCGGTTATGTTGGTGATCTGAGGTCAAAAACTTCTGGTCGCGCGGTGTATTCGATGACCTTCGACAGCTACTCGGAGGTTCCCCGCGCGGTAGCTGACGAGATCATCCAGAAGAATAAGGGCGAATAACGTCCGAAGGCCACGGTTCGCTGGGGCCGGGTAACATAACAACACACCAATCCGCGAAGCATTCGATACATATCGAATGCCCAGCACCGAGTCCTGAGGAGGACCCACAGTGGCTAAGGCCAAGTTCGAGCGGACCAAGCCGCACGTAAACATCGGTACTATCGGGCACGTCGACCACGGCAAGACCACGCTGACGGCCGCCATCTCGAAGGTTCTTGCCGATAAGTTCCCGTCGGCGACCAACGTTCAGCGTGACTTTGCGTCGATCGACTCGGCGCCGGAAGAGCGCCAGCGCGGTATCACGATCAATATCTCGCATGTTGAGTATGAGACGCCTAAGCGTCACTACGCTCACGTTGATGCACCCGGCCACGCCGACTACATCAAGAACATGATCACCGGTGCTGCCCAGATGGATGGCGCGATTCTTGTGGTCGCGGCCACAGACGGCCCCATGGCCCAGACGCGCGAGCACGTGCTGCTGGCCAAGCAGGTCGGTGTTCCCTACCTGCTGGTTGCGCTGAACAAGTCCGACATGGTTGAAGATGAAGAGATCCTTGAGCTTGTTGAGCTTGAGGTTCGCGAGCTGCTCTCCAGCCAGGGCTTCGATGGCGATAACGCTCCCGTCGTTCGTGTTTCCGGCCTTAAGGCTCTTGAGGGTGACGAGAAGTGGACTCAGGCCATCCTCGATCTGATGGATGCTGTCGACGAGAACGTTCCCGATCCCGTGCGCGATAAAGACAAGCCCTTCCTCATGCCGATTGAGGATGTCTTCACGATCACCGGTCGTGGAACCGTGGTGACGGGTCGCGCCGAGCGTGGAACCCTCGCGATCAACTCTGATGTTGAGATCGTCGGAATCCGCCCGACCCAAAAGACCACGGTCACGGGTATCGAGATGTTCCACAAGCAGCTCGATGAGGCGTGGGCAGGCGAGAACTGTGGTCTGCTGCTCCGCGGTACCAAGCGTGAAGATGTCGAGCGCGGCCAGGTTGTCGTCAAGCCGGCGTCGGTCACACCACACACCCAGTTTGAAGGCACTGCGTACATCCTCTCGAAGGATGAGGGTGGGCGTCACAACCCCTTCTACGCGAACTACCGCCCGCAATTCTATTTCCGCACCACTGACGTGACCGGCGTCATCACGCTGCCTGAGGGCACCGAGATGGTCATGCCCGGTGACACCACCGAAATGACGGTCGAGCTGATTCAGCCGATCGCCATGGAGGAGGGCCTCGGCTTCGCTATCCGTGAGGGTGGCCGCACCGTGGGTGCAGGTAAGGTCGTCAAGGTACTCAAGTAGGCCAGAGTTCTACGACAGCAGGGTCGCACCTTCGGGTGCGGCCCTGCTGTGTTGTGTGGCACCTTTTGCTCGCCCTTTTGTGCTGAGGGATGCAGTGGGCTGGTGGGCGCGCGCACCCGATTGCGGTCCGCGGAGAACCTTATCCACGCGGCGGGATCAACAAACCGATCCGGCGGGAGTAAGCACCGGCGGCGGGAGATCTGACACGAGCGGCGGGAGCAAGTAGTCGGCGGCGGGGGTTGGTGCTCCCGCCACCGGTGACCTGCTCCCGCCGCCCGGAGGAGCAGTCCTACGATTCACGGTCGACCGGATCGCACACCAAGCCATTCATAGCTCCAGCAGAACGCTGCCACCTTCACGCCATCAATTGCGATGAGCCTGTTGTGCGCAACCGTCATGCTGGGGAGCCGCACCGTCCCTGCGACACGCCCGGCTTGCAGCGAAAGCAACTGTGTGGCAAACTCTTCTAGTTCAACATTTCCCGCTTCGTTCGCGGAATCACTTCCAGGCAGTGCATAGTTCGGGTCTCAAGGATCACGAGGCTAGGCCGCAGGAAGAAGAACACGAGTTCAATCGAATCCCTCATTGTCGATTACTCCGCTAGTGGTGATGTGCCGCTGTGGTGGGGTTGGCACTGCGCTATGTCTGTGCAAGGGGTCGATAAACACAGCAGGTAATTGACAGATAAACAGTGGTGCGAAAGCAGAAGTGCTGAGCATGCCGGTGGTGCTGAGAAATCACGCCCTCCGCACTGCACAGCTCCGACGTACTAAAGATTAGAGAGTGAGTCATCCATGGCGGGACAAAAGATCCGCATTCGACTGAAGTCTTATGATCACGAAATCATCGACTCTTCGGCACGCAAGATCGTCGACACCGTCACCCGCGCCGGTGCCACGGTTGTCGGGCCTGTGCCGCTGCCGACCGAGAAAAACGTGATCGCCGTGATCCGCTCACCTCATAAGTACAAAGACAGCCTTGAACACTTCGAGAAGCGCACCCATAAGCGACTCATCGACATTATTGACCCGACTCCTAAGGCCGTAGATTCGCTGATGCGGCTCGACCTCCCTGCCGACGTCAACATTGAGATCAAGCTGTAGCTCGCGCTACAGCAGCTCCAGTCGAATAGGAAACCTCTATGACTAACACCAAGACGATCAAGGGATTGTTGGGCAAGAAGCTCGGCATGACCCAGGTCTGGGATGCGAATAACAAACTTGTTCCTGTCACCGTGGTCGAGATCACCCCGAACGTTGTCACTCAGTTGCGTACTCCCGAGATCGATGGTTACAGCGCCGTGCAGATCGCCTACGGCCAGATTGACCCCCGCAAGGTCACCAAGCCGCTCAGCGGGCATTTCGAGGCGGCGGGTGTGACACCACGTCGTCACCTTACCGAGCTGCGCACTGACGACACCAGTGAATACACGCTCGGCCAAGAACTGACGGTCGACCTCTTCGAGGCCGGCAAAAAAGTCGACGTAATGGGCACCAGCAAGGGCAAGGGTTTCGCCGGTGTGATGAAGCGACACAACTTTAGAGGTGTTTCCGCCAGTCATGGTGCGCACCGCAATCACCGCAAGCCAGGTTCGATTGGTGCGTCGTCCACGCCCAGCCGCGTCTTTAAAGGGATGCGTATGGCCGGTCGTATGGGCGGTGACCGTGTTACGGTGCTCAACCTGAGTGTCCACTCAGTTGACGTCGAGAAGGGCATCCTGCTCCTCAAGGGTGCCGTTCCTGGTGCTCGCGGTCGTATCGTTTTTGTCCGCAACGCAGTGAAGGGGGCCTAGTCGTTATGGCTACCTCGAGTGAGGCAACATCCTTGAATGTGATCGACGCCACCGGCAAAAAGGTCGGTTCAGTCGATCTTCCGGCTGAGGTGTTCGATGCTCAGACCAACGTTCCTTTGATCCACCAGGTTGTTGTCGCCCAGCGCGCCGCTGCCCGCCAGGGAACACATAACACACTGCGCCGTGGTGAGGTTTCCGGGGCCGGTCGCAAGCCGTTTAAGCAAAAAGGAACCGGTCGTGCTCGCCAGGGCTCGATCCGCGCACCGCAGATGCGTGGTGGTGGCATCGTTCACGGACCACACCCCCGTGACTACTCGCAGCGCACCCCGAAGAAAATGATTGCGGCTGCCCTACGTGGAGCGCTCTCAGACCGTGCTCGGGGTGAGCGCTTGCATGTGGTCGATTCTCTCTCGGTGGGAAACGTGCCCTCGACCAAGTCGGTGGCGGCATTGCTTCTCGATATCGCACCCTCGAAGAATGTGTTGATTGTTCTCCAGCGCGAAGACGAGACCAGCTATAAAAGTGTTCGCAATTTACAGACCGTTCACGTCTTACCCTTCGACCAGTTGAACGCCTACGACGTTCTTATCAGTGACGACATTGTCTTCACTAAGGGCGCGTTCGATGAGTTCGTGGCCTGGAGCACCAAGACGACCAAGGAAGAAGAGGTCAGCGCATGACCACTGTGACGTTCAAGGACCCGCGCGACGTTATCATCGCGCCCATCGTCTCCGAAAAGAGCTACAGCCTGATTGATGACGGCAAGTACACCTTTGAGGTAGACCGCCGCGCTAATAAAACTGAGATCAAGCTTGCCATCGAGAAGATCTTTGCTGTCAAGGTCGGATCGGTGAACACGCTCAATCGCATCGGAAAGACTCGTCGCACCAAGTTCGGCATCGGAAAGCGTAAAGACACCAAGCGTGCCATTGTCACGCTCAAGTCTGGTTCTATCGACATCTTCACGGCTGTCGGTTAGGGCTGAGGAGAAATAACTATGGCTATTCGCAAATACAAACCCACGACTCCGGGTCGTCGCGGGTCCTCGGTGGCAGATTTTGCCGAGATCACCCGTTCGACTCCCGAAAAGTCCCTGCTACGCCCGCTGCCCAAATCGGGTGGTCGCAATAATGCTGGTCGCATTACCACTCGCCACATTGGTGGTGGGCATAAGCGCCAGTATCGGGTTATCGATTTCAAGCGCAATGATAAAGACGGCATCAATGCTCGGGTCGCCGAGATAGAGTACGACCCCAACCGCACAGCGCGCATCGCCCTGTTGCACTTCTTCGACGGTACGAAGCGTTACATCATTGCCCCGAATAAACTCAATCAGGGTGACATTGTTGAGTCGGGCGCTTCGGCCGATATCAAGCCGGGTAACAACCTCCCGCTGAAGAACATCCCCGTCGGTACCGTCATCCATATGATTGAGCTTCGCCCGGGTGGTGGTGCCAAGATGGCGCGATCCGCTGGTGCCTCGGTGCGTCTAGTGGCCAAAGATGGCCCTTATGCTCAACTGCGTCTTCCTTCGGGCGAGATTCGCAATGTGGATGTCCGCTGCCGCGCCACCATCGGTGAGGTGGGCAATGCCGAGCAGTCAAACATCAACTGGGGCAAGGCTGGCCGCATGCGGTGGAAGGGTGTTCGCCCGACTGTTCGCGGTGTTGCTATGAACCCCATTGATCACCCGCACGGTGGTGGTGAAGGCAAGACCTCCGGTGGCCGTCACCCGGTAACTCCCTGGGGCCAGCAGGAAGGGCGAACGCGTAAGCGCAACCTTCCCAGTGACCAGCTCATCGTCCGCCGCCGCACTGTCGGCAAGAAGCGCAAGTAGGCCAATTTTGTTTAAGGGAATTGAGTAGAAGATGCCACGTAGTCTGAAGAAGGGCCCCTTCGTCGACGACCACCTGCTGCAGAAGGTCGTGACGGCGAATGAGGCCAAAAGCAAGAACGTGATCAAAACGTGGTCGCGCCGCTCGATGATCATCCCGGCGATGCTGGGTCATACCATTGCAGTGCACGATGGTCGTAAACACATCCCGGTGTTCATCACCGAGACCATGGTGGGTCATAAACTCGGTGAGTTTTCTCCCACCCGCACCTTTCGCGGGCACGTGAAAGATGACAAGAAGGGTCGTCGTCGCTAATGGTTGAATCCATCGCACGCGTGAAGCATATTCGCGTGACTCCCACGAAGGCGCGTCGTGTCGTGAACCTGATCCGCGGTAAGCAGGCCGTGGAGGCCCTAGCCATCCTCAAATTTGCCCAGCAGGGTGCCAGCGAGCCTGTCTATAAGCTCGTTGCCTCAGCTATGGCCAATGCGAGAGTCAAGGCGGATTCCACCAACAGCTACCTCGACGAACAAGACCTGTTCGTGTCCCGGGCATATGTTGATGAGGGAACCACCCTGAAGCGTTTCCAGCCGCGAGCCCAGGGGCGTGCTTTTCAGATTCTCAAGCGCACCAGTCACATCACCATCGTGTTGGCGACACCTTCCGAAGCCGACGGTAACACTGCTTCGAATCGTTCATCGGCCACCAAGGTAACAGCCGTAAAGGCAGGGAAGAAGTAATGGGACAGAAGGTAAACCCCTATGGTTTCCGTCTGGGAATCACCACCGACCATGTGTCACGTTGGTTCTCCGACAGCACCAAGGCCGGGCAACGGTACAGCGACTACGTGGCTGAAGATGTCAAGATCCGCAACCTGCTCAAGGTCTCTCTTGATCGTGCGGGCGTTGCTCGTATTGAGATCGAGCGCACCCGTGATCGTGTTCGTGTCGATATCCACACGGCGCGTCCCGGTATTGTCATCGGTCGTCGGGGCGCTGAGGCCGAGCGCATTCGTGCCGACCTTGAGAAGCTTTCGGGTAAGCAGATCCAACTGAATATCCTTGAGGTCAAAAACCCGGAGGCGGAAGCTCAGCTCGTCGCCCAGGGTATCGCCGAGCAACTCGCCGCCCGGGTGGCGTTTCGGCGGGCCATGCGCAAGGGCCTCCAGGGAGCCCAACGTATTGGTTCGGTCAAGGGTGTTCGGATCCAGGTTTCTGGTCGTCTCGGTGGTGCTGAAATGAGCCGCTCCGAGTTTTATCGTGAGGGCCGGGTTCCGCTGCACACCTTGCGGGCCAATATTGACTATGGCTTTTATGAGGCCAAGACGAGCTTCGGTCGCATTGGCGTCAAAGTCTGGATTTACAAAGGCGACATCACCAATAAAGAGCTTGCCCGCGAGCAGGCTAACCAGAAATCATCCCGCCCGGAACGCCGTGATGACCGTGGCGGTGAACGTCGCGACAGCCGCGCACCCCGTGCTGCTGGTGGTTCCGCGGCACCCGCGCGGGCCGAGGCACCAGTCGCAGCAGGAGTTGAGGCTTAACTATGTTAATTCCCCGCAAGATCAAGCATCGTAAGCAGCATCATCCTGGCCGCAGTGGGCAGGCAACGGGCGGCACGGTGGTGTCGTTCGGTGAGTATGGAATCCAGGCGCTTACTCCCGCTTATGTGACCAATCGCCAGATCGAGGCAGCCCGAATTGCCATGACCCGCCATATCAAGCGTGGTGGAAAGGTATGGATCAACATCTATCCTGACCGCCCCTTGACCAAGAAGCCTGCCGAAACTCGGATGGGTTCGGGTAAGGGCTCCCCAGAGTGGTGGATTGCCAACGTGAAGCCGGGTCGTGTGCTCTTCGAGCTCGCCGGAGTCAACGAGCAGATTGCCCGCGAGGCACTTACTCGTGCCATCCATAAACTGCCGCTCAAGGCACGCATCATCAAGCGCGAGGAGGGCGACGCATAATGGCGATCGGATCCAAAGAGCTCGCTCCAGTCGAGCTCGACACTTTTGAAGACGAGCGACTTATCGAAGAGCTGAAGAAATCGAAGGAAGAGCTGTTCAACCTTCGCTTTCAGGCCGCCACTGGGCAACTCGAAAGCCATGGACGTATTCGTGCGGTCAAGCGTGACATTGCTCGGGTGTACACGGTGATCCGTGAGCGTGAGTTGGGCATCCGTGCCACTCCCGTTGTTGTTGCGGCTCCGGCTAAGGCTGAGAAGAAGACCAAAAAGACCGCGACAAAGTCACCAGACGCTAAGAGGGCATCCCTCGACGAGGGCGCAGCAGGTTCAACAACAGATACGAAGGAGGCATAGTCATGGCGAAAGTTGACGCAACAAGCGAGAAGGCGGCCACGACTGCCGAGCTCGCTCGCGGATACCGCAAGACCCGTCGCGGATATGTGACCAGCGACAAGATGGACAAAACCCTTGTTGTCGAGGTTGAAGATCGGGTCAAGCACCCTCTCTACGGCAAGGTGATCCGCCGTACGTCCAAGGTTAAGGTTCACGATGAGGCTAATGGAGCCGGAATCGGTGACCTCGTTCTTATCAGCGAGACCCGTCCGCTTAGCGCGACCAAGCGCTGGCGTCTGGTCGAGATACTGGAAAAGGCGAAGTAATGCTTCAGCAGGAATCCCGAGTTAAGGTAGCCGATAACACCGGTGCCAAAGAGCTCCTTACTATTCGTGTTCTCGGCGGCTCCGGTCGTCGCTACGCGGGTCTTGGTGACGTGATTGTCGCCACCGTTAAAGACGCTATTCCTGGCGGTAACGTCAAGAAGGGCGATGTGGTCAAGGCCGTCATTGTCCGCGTCATCAAGCAGACCCGTCGCCCTGACGGTTCGTACATCAAGTTCGACGAGAACGCCGCCGTCATCCTGAAGGCCGATGGTGACCCTAGGGGTACCCGCATCTTCGGGCCGGTGGGCCGTGAACTTCGTGACAAGAAGTTCATGAAGATCATCTCGCTCGCCCCGGAGGTGTTGTAGCTCATGGCAAAAATTCGTCAGGGTGACCTTGTGCAGGTCATCAGCGGCCCGACCCAGGACCGCGGTGGAGACCGCGGCAAGCAGGGTCGTGTTATTGGTGTTATCGCCGATAAAGATCGTGTGATTGTGCAGGGTGTCAATTTTGTCACCAAGCATGTCAAATCGGGGCAGACCCAGCGTGGTAGCAAGACCGGTGGAATCGAGACGGTCGAGGCTCCGATTCACGTGTCTAATGTCGCTTTGGTCGACCCAGAGACTAAGCTCCCCGCTCGTGTGGGCTTCACTGTTGAGACGGATGATCGTGGCAAAAACACGCGCGTGCGTTTCTTCAAGAAGTCGCGTCGCGTCGAGACCAAAAAGTCGAAGGCTCTCAGAGGTGACGCTGCTGTCGAGAAGGTCACGAAGGATGCCAAGGCTGCTCCGAAGACCGCCAAGAAGGATGCCAAGACTGCTGACACGCAGTCGGCCCCCGAGAAAGACGCAATCTGATGACTGATACTGCAACCACCGCCAAGGCCGGTGCTGCCAGCGCCTCGCCGACCAGGGCGGTACAGCCGCGACTCAAGCAAAAGTACCGCTCTGAGATCGCGCCTCAGCTCAAAAAAGAATTCAACTTTACCAACGTCCATCAGGTCCCTGGGCTTGTGAAGATCGTGGTCAACACTGGCGTGGGTGAAGCGGCTCGTGATGGCAAGATCATCGATGGTGCGGTGAGAGATCTCACGGCGATCACCGGTCAGAAGCCGCAGGTGACAAACGCTCGTAAGTCCATTGCGCAGTTCAAACTGCGCGAGGGTCAGCCGATCGGCGCGCACGTCACTCTTCGTGGTGATCGCGCGTGGGAATTCTTGGACCGCTTGATCACTCTTGCGCTTCCCCGCATCCGTGACTTCCGGGGGCTCAGTGATAAGCAATTTGATGGCCGCGGAAACTACACCTTCGGCCTCACGGAGCAGTCAATGTTCCATGAGATCGACCAAGACAAGATCGACCGCGTTCGTGGTTTTGACATCACTGTCGTGACCACTGCCACAACGGATGCGGAGGGCCGCGCGCTTCTTAAAGCGCTTGGCTTCCCTTTCCGTAGCGCAGAGAACGCACACTAACTCGGTAATAATGATCGACCAGGTCGGTATCCGCGTAACGGATATCGAAACCGGGCGAGATAAGGAACAACACTGATGACAATGACAGATCCGGTCGCAGACCTGCTGACCAGACTGCGCAACGCAAACTCGGCGTACCACGATACGGTGTCGCTTCCCAGCAGCAAGCTCAAGTCACATATCGCCGACATCCTCAAGAATGAGGGTTACATCGCGGCCTGGAAGGTCGAGGATGCTCGTGTGGGCCAAACTCTCACGCTTGACCTTAAATACGGCCCCAACCGCGAGCGCTCCATTGTGGGCATTAAGCGGGTCTCGAAGCCTGGTCTTCGTGTGTACGCGAAATCGACTGAAATCCCCAAGGTCCTCGGGGGTCTTGGTGTTGCGATCCTCTCTACCTCTTCTGGTTTGTTGACCGATAAAGAGGCGACATCGAAAGGCGTGGGTGGGGAAGTCCTCGCCTACGTGTGGTAAGCCAGTTATGTCACGTATTGGACGCCTCCCTATCAGTGTCCCTGCTGGGGTCGAGGTAAAGATCGAAGGCCAAGCTATTGCGGTCAAGGGCCCGAAGGGTGAACTTAAGCTCACCGTGAAGAGTCCCATCCAAGTCACGCTCGACGAGGGGCAGCTGCTCGTCACTCGCCCCGATGACGAGCGTGAATCACGATCCCTCCATGGGCTCACCCGCACGCTCATCGCGAACCAAATTATTGGCGTCACCGATGGCTACACCAAGGGGCTTGAGGTTGTGGGTACCGGTTATCGGGTCGCAGCCAAAGGTAATTCCGTTGAGTTTGCTCTTGGCTATTCACATTCCATTACGGTGGATCCTCCCGCTGGAATCAGCTTCACCGTTGAGGGCAACAATAAGCTCACCGTCAGCGGCATTGATAAGCAGGCCGTCGGCGAGGTTGCGGCCAATATTCGTAAGCTGCGTCAGCCTGAGCCGTATAAGGGCAAGGGCGTGCGTTACGCCGGAGAAGTTGTCCGCCGCAAGGCCGGAAAGAGTGGTAAATAATCATGGTGCTCGGAACCAGAGGTAAGAGCAAGTCGGCGGCAAAAGCTCGTCGTCACGCACGGCTTCGCAAGAAAGTCGTGGGCACACCGGCGCGACCGCGTCTCGTTGTCACCCGTTCGGCCCGTCACGTGTTTGTCCAAGTGGTTGACGACTCCCGGGGCCACACCGTGGTGTCGGCATCGACTCTTGAGGCCGATCTTCGTGCTTTCGACGGCGATAAGACCGCCAAGGCTCGCAAAGTCGGCGCGCTCGTTGCCGAGCGCGCTAAAGAAGCTGGCATCGATGCCGTTGTATTTGATCGGGGCGGTAGCCGCTACGCCGGTCGCGTTGCAGCAATCGCTGATGGCGCACGAGAGGGTGGGTTGAGCCTGTGAGTACCGAGTCCTCAAGTGCGCCCGTTGGCGCCGAAACCACCACGAACAAGGAGCAGGACGTGACGTCCGAAGTAACTGACGCACCAGTAGCAGTGACGGCCGAGGCTGTCGCCTCCGCCGCAGTCGTCGACGCGCCGGCAACGGATGTGACCAATGAGCCCCGCGAGGCTCGCCGTGGCGGTCGCGAGCGCAATCCAAGCCGTGACCGTGGCCCTAGTCGTGATGCCGAGAAGAGCCAGTTTCTTGAGCGCGTCGTGACGATAAACCGCGTTTCTAAGGTCGTTAAAGGTGGTCGCCGTTTCAGCTTCACTGCTCTGGTTGTGGTCGGTGATGGCAATGGACTCGTTGGTGTCGGCTATGGCAAGGCCCGCGAGGTCCCGACCGCTATTTCGAAGGGAGTCGAGGAGGCAAAGAAGAACTTCTTCCGCGTTCCCCGCGTAGCCCAGACGATTCCGCATCCCGTGCAGGGTGAAGCTGCGGCGGGTGTTGTACTGTTGCGCCCAGCCTCTGCTGGTACCGGTGTTATTGCCGGCGGTCCGGTGCGCGCCGTTCTTGAGTGCGCAGGAATCCACGATGTGCTGAGTAAATCACTCGGTTCCTCGAACACGATCAATATTGTGCACGCGGCTGTTGATGCGCTGAAGCAGCTAGAAGAACCCCGTGCGGTTGCCGCACGTCGCGGTCTCGACGCTGAGCACGTTATCCCGGCTCGTTTTTTGCGTGCCGAAGCAGAAGCGAAGGCAGGTGTCTGATGGCTGCGAGCTTGAAGGTAACCCAAATCAAGTCCAAAATCAGTGAGAAGCAGAACCAGCGCGACACCCTCAGGAGCCTAGGGCTTCATCACATCGGTGATGTTGTGGTGCGCGAAGATAACCCACAGAATCGTGGCTATGTCCGCACTGTCTCTCATCTTGTCAAGGTCGAGGAGATTGACTAATGGCTGACGAAAAGAAAAATCCCGAGAAGGCCGCAACCCCCAAGGTATCGGCTGCACAGAAGCCCCCCGTGGTGGATGCTCCAACTCGCCCACAGGTGCTGAAGGTTCATCACCTCCGTCCCGCTCCCGGTGCTAAGAAAGATAAGACTCGTGTCGGCCGAGGCGAGGGCTCGAAGGGTAAAACAGCCGGTCGCGGCACTAAGGGGACCAAGGCTCGTTACCAGATGCGTCTGGGGTTCGAGGGCGGTGGTGTCAACTTTGTTATGCGCGCCCCTAAGCTTCGTGGATTCACGAACCCGTTCCGGGTCGAATACCAGGTGGTCAACCTCGACAAACTTGCTGAGCTTTACCCCAAGGGTGGCTCTGTGACCATTCCTGATCTCGTAGCCAAGGGTGCGGTTCGCAAAAATGAAAAAGTCAAGGTTCTCGGAGATGGCGATATTGCCGTTAAGCTGAACGTTGCGGTTGATAAGGTCTCCGGCTCTGCTGAGAAGAAGATCATTGCTGCGGGTGGTTCCATCACATAACCTTCCGGCACATCGCGTAAGCGATTGCTGGCGTGACTGGGTGGGGGTTCTTTCCGGGGCCTCACTCGACCGCACTATATAGATAATCGGAGGCCTTGTGTTTAGAGCTGTCGCGCGGATATTCCGTACGCCTGACCTTCGCAGGAAAATTGGGTTTACACTCGCGATCATTGCGTTGTTTCGCCTCGGTTCGTTCATCCCTGCGCCATTCGTTGATTTTGGTAATGTGCAGAAATGTCTTGCCAGCAATGCTGGCACGCAGGGATTATACGATCTCGTCAACCTGTTTAGTGGTGGGGCACTGCTGCAACTTTCTGTTTTCGCTCTAGGGATCATGCCGTACATTACGGCCTCGATTATTGTTCAGTTGCTTCGTGTTGTTATTCCACACTTCGAAACCCTCTACAAAGAGGGCCAGGCCGGTCAGTCGACTCTGACTCAATACACGCGTTATCTGACAATTGCGCTGGGGGTTCTTCAGTCGACGACACTCATCACCGTTGCCCGCAGTGGTGCGCTCTTCCCGTCTAACTCTGGGGCTGCCGAATGCAGTCAGCTCATCACTGACGATTCCTGGTACGCAATCATGCTCATGGTAGTGACCATGACCGCCGGCACCGGCCTCATTATGTGGATGGGTGAGTTGGTCACGGAGCGCGGTATTGGCAACGGTATGTCCCTGTTGATCTTCACCTCGATTTCTGCACAGTTTCCTAGTTCTCTGGGGAGCATTTACACAGCGCAGGATCTTGAAATATTTCTTGCCGTGATCGCTGTGGGCATCGTGATTGTCGCCGCTGTGGTCTTCGTGGAGCAGTCGCAGCGTCGCATCCCGGTGCAATACGCGAAGCGTATGGTTGGTCGGCGCACCTACGGCGGCAACAACACTTACATTCCGATCAAGGTCAATATGGCCGGTGTCGTCCCTGTCATCTTTGCTTCATCGCTGCTCTACCTCCCCGCCCTCATCGCCCAGTTCAACGCCCCACAAGCAGGCGACGCTCCGGCTGGCTGGGTCGCCTGGATTCAGAGTTATTTAACCAAGGGCGATCACCCGTTATATATGCTGCTGTATTTCGTGCTTATCGTAGGTTTCACCTATTTTTATGTTGCGATTACTTTCAACCCTGAAGAGGTCGCCGATAACATGAAAAAATATGGTGGTTTTATTCCCGGTATTCGTGCCGGGCGACCGACCGCTGAGTACCTGGACTACGTTCTTACTCGTGTCACCTTGCCCGGATCGCTGTACCTGGGGCTCATCGCCTTGATCCCTTTGATTGCCCTGGTTTTGGTGGGTGCGAATGCCAATTTCCCCTTCGGCGGTGCCAGCATCCTTATCGTTGTCGGGGTGGGTCTTGAGACGGTCAAACAAATTGACTCACAGCTACAACAGCGTCATTATGAGGGACTCCTGCGTTGACCCGGATTCTTCTTATCGGTCCACCAGGTGCTGGTAAGGGAACGCAAGCGGCAGGCCTCGCCCAGAGCTACCTCGTTCCTGCGATCTCTACTGGTGATATTTTTCGCCGCAACATCAAAGACAAAACAGAGTTGGGCTCGCAAGCCAAGGCTTATATGGATGCTGGTGATAACGTTCCCGACGCTCTCACGAATGCCCTGATCCGGGATCGCCTTACCCAACCGGATGCCGAAAGCGGTTTTTTGCTCGATGGCTACCCTCGCACGGGTGATCAGGTGCGCGAGCTTGATGATTTTCTCAACGAACGGGGCGCGGTTCTAGACATCGTTATCGAGCTTGTGGCAGACCCCGATGTGGTTGTTGAGCGTCTCAATAAGCGTGCCAAAGAGCAGGCAAGGAGCGACGATGATGAATCCGTTGTGCGCCATCGTCTCGAGGTATACCGTGATCAAACCGCGCCACTCATCGGAATTTATGAGGGCCGCGGGGTGCTGGTGAAGATTGATGCGATGGGTTCTGTCGCTGAGGTTTCTCGTCGCATCACGGCTGCTCTAGCTCAGCGGGGTATTACTGTTCCCGATTCCGCGAGTGGCTAGTCGCGGGTACATGCGGAAGTCACATTTGCGGTGGAAAAAAGTGTGAGAATGATCTAGGATTGAGTTTTGGTGTTCGCGGCTTATTTTCTGCAACTGGCTTTTCCCGAAAAGTGCTTGCTTCTTGCTGTGTCACCAATACCCCGCAGACCAGCGAATCCCAACTTATAGCGACGAAGAGGCCATGGCCAAAAAAGACGGTGTCATCGAGATTGAGGGTGCAGTAGTCGAGGCTTTACCCAATGCGATGTTTCGCGTTGAGTTGAGCAATGGCCACAGGGTACTTGCTCATATCTCGGGCAAAATGCGACAGAACTACATCAGAATCCTTCCGGAAGATCGCGTGGTAGTCGAGTTGAGCCCTTACGATTTGAGCCGTGGCCGGATCACGTACCGTTATAAATAAAGACCGCGCTGGAAAGTAACGGCTCGGAGTATTCTGCGAGATCGACGACAGCGAGTGCAAGGAACAAACATGAAAGTAAACCCCAGCGTCAAACCCATTTGTGATCATTGCCGCGTTATCCGTCGCAACGGAAACGTAATGGTGATCTGCAAGTCAAACCCACGCCATAAGCAGCGACAAGGTTAAGCGGCGTAAGGGCTAAAGCCTTCGCTGAGTGCGAGCCCCTATGAGGGCGGCGTATCCACAATGACGACAAGTAAATATTTGATCAAGTACGAACACACCACGATCCCGCTTAGGCGGGTGACACCCAGGGTTGGAGGCTCTGGCACCGGTGTTGTCCAGACCTCCACACACTCACAGGAGAAGCCATCATGGCACGTTTAGCCGGCGTCGACATCCCGCGCGATAAGCGCGTGGAGGTCGCACTGACTTATATCTACGGAGTTGGCCGAACGAGGGCACTCAAAACTCTCGCCGACACCGGAATTAGTGGAGAGGTCCGCGTCAAAGATCTCACCGATGATCAGCTCATTGCCTTGCGCGACTACGTTGAGCTCAATTTCAAGGTTGAGGGTGATCTGCGTCGTGAGGTGGCAGCAGATATCCGCCGCAAGGTAGAGATCGGCAGTTATCAGGGAATCCGCCACCGCAAGGGTTTGCCGGTTCATGGCCAGCGCACCAAGACCAACGCTCGTACCCGCAAGGGCCCCAAGCGCACCGTAGCAGGCAAGAAGAAGGCCCGATAGTCACTGGTTCGCCCAGTGGCGTCGCCATCAGGATGTAGGAGATCACCATGGCAGCAACAAAATCGGCCGTTCGTAAGCCGCGTAAGAAAGAAAAAAAGAACGTCGCTGTGGGCCAAGCCCATATCAAGTCGACTTTCAACAACACCATTGTCACGATCACTGACCCTTCGGGTGCGGTGATTAGCTGGGCTTCGTCTGGCACTGTAGGTTACAAGGGCTCGCGTAAATCGACTCCTTTTGCGGCCCAACTGTCGGCTGAATCCGCGGCACGTCAGGCTCAAGAGCATGGCCTCAAAAAGGTTGACGTTTTCGTCAAGGGGCCGGGTTCAGGTCGAGAGACGGCGATCCGTTCCCTTCAGGCCGCGGGTCTTGAGGTTGGTTCGATCAACGATGTCACGCCACAGGCGCATAACGGTTGTCGGCCCCCTAAGCGCCGTCGGGTCTAGCCCGAAGCTTTTAAGAAGCGATCCGAGGGGGCAGGGCTGCGTGCGGCGGTGAAGCCTCGGATCAAGTCATCCCAGAGAAACACAACTCAACAGATCGACGGGCCAGCCACTCGTCGCACCTCAAGTGTCATATAGCGGACACTTTGCCGAAAGGAAACATTCAGTGCTCATCGCACAGCGCCCCACCCTTGCCGAAGAGAACATCTCCGAGTTTCGTTCACGCTTTGTGATCGAGCCCCTGGAACCAGGTTTTGGTTACACCCTGGGAAACTCACTACGTCGCACCCTACTGTCGTCAATTCCGGGTGCTGCCGTGACTAGCATTCGCATTGACGGTGTGCTTCATGAGTTCAGCACCGTTCCTGGTGTAAAAGAGGATGTGACCGAGGTCATCCTGAACATCAAGAACCTCGTGGTCTCGAGTGAACACGACGAGCCAATTACTGCTTACTTGCGCAAGCAGGGTGCTGGTGAGGTCACGGCAGCAGATATTTCGGCCCCGGCGGGTGTTGAGATTCACAGCCCTGATTTGGTGATTGCCACCCTCAATGACAAGGCAAAGCTTGAACTTGAGCTGACCATCGAGCGTGGCCGTGGCTATGTTTCCGCGACACAAAACCGTAGCGAGTTCAGCGAGGCGGGCCAGATTCCGATTGATTCGATTTATTCGCCAGTGCTCAAAGTGACCTATCGCGTGGAAGCCACCCGTGCTGGTGAGCGCACAGACTTTGATCGTCTCGTCGTTGACGTCGAGACAAAGTCTGCGATTACTCCCCGTGACGCGCTAGCCTCGGCCGGTCGCACACTAACTGAGTTGTTCGGTCTGGCTCGTGAGCTCAATAACGCGGCCGAGGGAATCGAGATAGGACCAGCTCCAGTCGATGCTGTGCTCTCCAGCGAACTCAGCATGCCCATCGAAGATCTTGACCTTTCTGTGCGTAGCTATAACTGCCTCAAGCGTGAAGGTATCAACACCGTCAGCGAGCTTCTTGCGCTATCCGAAAACCAACTCATGAATATTAGAAACTTCGGCCAGAAGTCGGTTGACGAGGTCAAGGACAAGCTCGTCGAGATGGGGTTGTCGCTCAAAGACAGCATTCCCGGATTCGACGGTGCTCATTTCTACGGCGGCTACGACGACGAAACCCCCGCTTAAGCGCCTCACCGCAGACTGTTGACACTGGAGAACGAGAACAATGCCTAAACCTACCAAAGGGCCCCGCCTCGGCGGAGGGCCAGCCCATGAGCGTCTTATGCTTGCCAACTTGGCCGCTGCCCTGTTCACCCATAAGAGCATCAAGACGACGGAAACGAAAGCTAAGCGGCTTCGACCCGTGGCGGAACGGCTTGTTACGCTCGCTAAAAGGGGCGATCTGCACAACAGGCGTCGCGCACTGGCGATCATCGGGGACAAGAGCGTCATTCACGAGCTTTTCACCCAGATTGCACCATTGGTCGAGAACCGTGACGGCGGCTATACCCGCATTACGAAACTGGGGTTTCGTAAGGGTGATAACGCGTCAATGGTTCAGATTGAGCTCGTTCTCGAGCCGGTGAATCCGCGACCGAAGTCGACCACAAAAACTTCATTGCCGGAGGCTGAGAAACCGGTTCAGGCCGAGTCAGAGACTGAATCATCGGACGAGTCGGTTGACGCTTCAGGCACCAATGAGAATCCCGAGACCGAGGTGGAAACCGCTGGTGATGCGACAGCCAAGAAGACTGACGCAGCCGTGGAATCATCCGCCGAAAATCCCACATAACGCTTGCAGGGCAAAGAGAGAGCGAGGGCTCCACTGTGAAGGTGGGGCCCTCGCTATTGTGGTCCGGAGATCAATCTGCCCGGCTTATACGGCTCGCACGCTGAACCGATAGCCGTTGCTGTTCTGGACTGGTGGTAGTTCGGCCAGCCGTTGTAGCGCCTCGGTCAGAGCCGTAATGTAGATACGCGCGCCCGTGGCACCGGGATGAACCTCATCATCGGCTAGCACATCAAGTTGGGGTTGGATGGCATCGTGCCAGTTCGATAATTCGACCGTGCGTTCACGTCGGGCGAAATCGGCCAAAGTGTTATTGACCTCAGGAACCCACTCACGTGGGGCCTGCACATTGACCACAATGATGCGTGTACTGCGACCCACCATCGTGTGAATGTTCTCCAGGTCTTGTCTCTCGATCCAGCCGTTGGTCCCCAGCCCGATAACAAGAACGGGTCGCAAGGTTCCCGCGGCAATAGCGTTAGCGACAATATCTTCCGCCTCGAACATTTGTCGGGAGACAGCGGCGTCAATCTGAATTCCCGGGTAAGTCTCTTGTAGTTCCGGTGTTGCCGCGAGCATCACCGAATCACCGATTGCCAGCATTTGGTCACCGGTGGGAGGTGGTTGGGGTCGTCGCGGGGCGTGGGCGTATCCGGGTTGTGCCAGTGCTGTTTGACCTTGCTCCACCGCGATCTGGGCTTGGCTGCGCTGCGTATCTGCTGCGACGGCCGCTCCCGCCAGTAGCGCACAGGCGCTCAGGCCGAGCGCCGCTCCTGCTGCCACAAGACGCACCGGGGTTCTGCGGTTTCTGGCAGTGGTAAGTGCACCGCGCAAACCGAGCTGCCGGATGGGTAATTCCACGAAACGGTAAGAAAGCCCTGCTGCCAGTGTCGTTAACACAAGTGAGAGAGTAGGGATCACCCACCAGGCCGGGGCGGCTGGCAGGGCGGCACCGACAAGAACAAGTACTGGCCAGTGCCAGAGGTAAAGACCATAAGATCGCTCACCGATCCAGACGACCGGTGCGGTATCGAGGGCACGTCCCAGCCACGACTGCGGCGTTGTTGCTCCGATGATCGCTAGAGCAGTCAAGATAGCGACCAGGGCGAGAGCACCTTGGGTGGTGAGCGGTGAGCTCTCGGAAAGGACTGTGGAGATGACAATGATTCCGAGGATGCAGAGCGCCCCCAGTGCGGGCAGCGCGAGCCGAGAAATCCGGCCAGATCGCGCCGGGTCTGCGGTACCGGTGAATCGAGCCTGCAGAATGAAGGCCAGGCTGGCACCGAGGGTGAGCCCAAAACTGTGAGTATCGGTGCCGTAGTAGGCGCGGGTCGCATTCTCGGTGCCGAGTAAGGCCATGGCGATCACCGAGGCAATAGAACAGATAATCGGGATGACGACTCGCAGCCATCGGCGGCGCAACATGAGCACGAGCATGATGAGTGCCGGCCACAGCAGGTAGAACTGCTCCTCAACGGCCAGGGACCACAGATTGCGAAACAGTTCAGGAGTGAAGGAGTTGAAGTAGTTCGTACCCTCGGCGATAAATAACCAGTTGCTGCTGAAGGTGGCAGCGCCCACAATTTGTGGGCCGATCCCCAGCAGAACATCTCCACCGATGAGGAGGGCCACCCCGGAACAGACCGCGACCACCATGACCAGTGCAGGAACCAGCCGCCGCACCCGTCTGATCCAGAATCTGCCCAGAACGATGCGCCCCGCTGAGTCGTGCTCACGCACCAGAAGGCCGGTGATCAGGAATCCGCTGATGACGAAGAAGATGTCGACGCCGACGAAACCACCACTGAGGCTTTGAGGAAAAAAGTGGTAGCCGATCACGGCAATGACAGCGATGGCGCGCATGCCGTCGAGCCCCGCGATGCGGCGAGGCTGAGCCGGTGGTGGTGGGGTGATCCGGGATGTCACTCGCATAAGCCTACCCAGCGTTGTAGCCCCGGTGATCCAGAACGTGTGTGAGCTTCTTCGCCTACAATCGCAGCGTGGCTGAGCTCAAAGAACAGGCCGTGCCGAGTATCCGGTTGCGGCTCGATATTGCCTATGAGGGCACGGGGTTTACCGGGTGGGCGAAGCAGCCGGGGATTCGTACCGTGCAGGGCGAGCTGGAGGCGGCGCTCGCGACAGTCTTCCGCAGGTGTGGGCCGCCCCCGATACTGACAGTGGCGGGGCGCACGGATTCTGGTGTGCACGCCACAGGCCAGGTTGCGCATCTTGATCTCAGTGCGGCGCAGCGGGAGTATCTTTCGCGTCCTCATGGTAAGGGGGCTCCGGATCTCACCATCGTGTTGGCTCGTCGTCTGAACGGGATTGCCGGTCTCAACAGTGATGTGTACGTCTCGAAGGTGACGATAGCTTCGCCTGGGTTTGATGCGCGATTCTCGCCGCTGTGGCGTCGTTATGAGTATCGAATTGCGGATGCTGCGGCTCAACGTAACCCTTTGCTGCGAAGCCACACGCTCTGGTACCCGGCGGCTCTCGACCTTGAGGAGATGCGGGCGGCATCCCATGAGTTGTTGGGGCTGCACGATTGGGCGGCCTACTGTCGACCGCGCGAGGGTGCCACAACAATCCGCGAGTTGCAGGATTTTTCGTGGCACCGTGACGCCACCGGGGTTCTGGTGGCGCGGCTTCAGGCTGATGCGTTTTGTCACAGCATGGTGCGCGCTCTCGTTGGCGCTGTTGTTTCGGTAGGGGAGACCAAGCTGGCCGGTGAGAGGCTCGTAGCTATCCGCGCGCAAGCGCAGCGCACGAGCGAGTTCAAGGTGATGCCAGCGTCCGGGCTCACTCTGGTTGAAGTGGGGTACCCGGATGCCTCCGATCTGGCCGCCCGGGCCGAACAGACGCGGGCGCGGCGCGACAGCGACGACGGTGGCCGGTTTGCCTTGGCCGGTGGGGTGGGTCATGATGGTGCTGTGCCCCGTTTGGGTGACGATGGCGATGATTGTGGGAGTGTGTCGTGACCGCGTGGGCTGAGACTTGTTCTGCCGCGGGTGGTGGGTTGATTGTTCCGGGGGCTATTCCGTTTGTGGGGTGTCATCCGTCGGTTGTTGAGGGGGTGGGGTCGGTGTTGACGGCGGCGGGGAAGGCGTTGCCGGATGCGGGGGTGGAGGTCGTGTCAGCATGGGGTGGGTTATCGGTGTCGTATGTGGCTCCGGGTTCGGAGGAGTTGTTGGCGGTGATGGCCCCGGTAGCTGCGGTGGCAACTGATGTGGGTGATGGGTTGAAGCGGGTGGGGAAGATCCTGGATACTTTCGCGGCGAATGTGGTGAAGCCGGTGAAAGAATTGCGGGATTTGCAGACGGAGGCGGAGAAGTTCGTGGCGGAGGTGAAAGACGGGGTGACGGTAGATATTTTCAACCCGGATCATCCTG
>JBOFDJ010000049.1:0-15317 GCA_051646885.1 Rhodoglobus sp. | reverse complement strand
CTGGTGACGATCATCGCCCCTGCCCAGATAGCATCAGCGTGGGTTTTCCTCTTCGTCACCGTCGAGGGTGGAGGGGTCACCCTGGCGGCACTGACATCGGACTCGGCACGGTTTCTGCTCGCCATCCTGCTATGCCCAGTCATCGCGGTCGTGATGTCGATAGGTGGCTCGACAGTCGACCGCCTGAAAGGCCAGTGAACAAGCGCGCTACAGCGCCCAGCCGGAACTCGACAGAGAAGGGTCCTGGCATGAGTGGAGCCCTCATAGAGAACTCAATCCACACACCATCTCAGGCAACCAAGCTCTGTGGCACGTCACCCCTAGGATGCTGGTATGGGAAACGTGACGCCGATCAACGTCGGCCGACCACGTGTGCTGGAATTCTTCGCCGGGATTGGTCTGGCCCGGATGGGCCTAGAGTCCGCAGGCTTTCGCGTAGCCTGGGCCAACGACTACAAATCTGAGAAGAAAGCGATGTACGACGCACAGTTCAGCACGTCGAGTGACCACGCCTTCGTACTCGGTGACATTGGCAAGATTCAGGTCGATGTTCTGCCTCGTGACGCGGCCCTCGCCTGGGCCTCTTCACCATGCACTGATCTCTCGCTCGCGGGTACCCGTGCTGGCCTCGGCGGTGCGCAGTCTGGCACGTTCTGGCACTTCGTACGCCTCCTCAAAGATCTTGGTGACGACCGACCCGAAGCCATCGTGTTGGAGAACGTGGTCGGTCTCGCTACCTCGCACGGCGGCGATGACCTCACCGCTGCGATCCGCGCATTCAATGACCTCGGCTACTCAGTAGATGTGCTGTCAATTGATGCTCGGCGGTTCCTCCCGCAGTCACGCCCACGCCTGTTCCTGGTCGGCGCAACGAACCCTCCTGCCGACGTGCCTGAGACCAACTCTGAGCTCAGGCCGGATTGGCTCCAGTGGGTATTCAGCGATAAGTCCCTAGAAACCCATCGGGCCGAACTTCCCCCACCGCCCGCCCCGAAGACGCAAGGACTCGGGGACATCATCGAGGATATACCACTGGGTGACGAGCGCTGGTGGAACGGTGCTCGAACGGAGGCGTTCATTCGCTCGCTCTCGCTCACACAACTCGAACGAGTTACTGAGCTGAAGCAAGGGAGCGGTGTGAAGCACCGGACAGCTTACCGTCGCACGCGCAAGGGTGTCGCGGTCTGGGAGGTCCGCCCTGATGAGATCTCGGGCTGTCTGCGCACTGCTCGCGGAGGATCATCCAAACAGGCGGTGGTGCGGCTCGGCAACAAATGCCTCCAGGTTCGGTGGATGACGCCACGAGAATACGCACGCCTCATGGGCGCGGGCGACTACGATCTGAGCACGGTCCGCACCAACCAGGCACTCTTCGGCTTCGGCGATGCTGTGGCGGTTCCCGCCGTGTCTTGGCTTGCAGAGAACTACCTGATGCCACTCATTCGCCGCCAGATGGTACCAGGCCAGTGGGCCGCGAAGGACACCGTCAATGGGTAGCAGAGGAATTGCAAGCTACAACGAACCAGACAAGAAACCACCCACAAAAAAGTCAATGCCGACGCGCTTCGTCCAGGGTTTTCGTGAGTTTCTCACTGCGGCTCTCGATACCGTCGACCCGGCGAGCGGGAAGAAGCTCAACGGGTGCATCGGCGTGTACGCGTTCTACGACTATGACGGCGAACCGATCTATGTAGGGCAGACCTGGGAGAACTTCGGTACGCGGATCGGTAGACACCTGCGTGGTCAACGTTCCGACACCCTTGCCTACCACATTCTCGACCCGTTCGAAGTCGCTGAGGTTGAGTTCTACCCCGTCGAAGATCTCCGAGTCGACCCAGACAAGAAGCAGAAACTCGATGTTATCGAGTACTCGGTCTACGTCAAAGCGATCAAGAGCTCAAAGTATCAGGCGATCCTCAACGAGAAGATCCCGCCCGTTTCGACACCAGTCCAGTTGCCCGCTTCCTATCGCTTCGGACTGATCCCGGCGAATCTCCGGGAGGATCGAGAACATCCTGACGTGCGGATCGCGCGTCGAGCCGAAACACTGGCCAGGGTGGCAGCCGTAGCTCATGAACGCGGTGAGGTGTCGGCTGGGCTCCGGCGTGTGATCGTTATTCAGGCTGTTCGGTTGGCCGACCTCGCGGCGGCGCGCCTTGCCTACGCCGAAGGTCGTGTGCGCCCGACACCCAGGGCCATCGACGTGTCGGCACTCGTTGGCAACGTCATGGCTGAGCTCTCTGACGAGAGCGAGTCCGACTAGCGTCCGCCAGCGTGCTTCCGTGCCCGGATACGACGCGTGGCGCAACTATCGCTGGGGCCTACAACACGGCACTATGAACGTATGACATCACACGAGCCGGTCATCAGCGTGCGCAAACTTCATAAGCGCTACGGCAGCATTACCGCACTGGATGACGTGAGCTTCGACATCCATCGCGGTGAAACATTCGCCCTGCTCGGGCCGAACGGTGCCGGAAAGTCGACCACAATCGAGATCTTGGAAGGCTACCGCAACCGCACCAGCGGAGACGCGACCGTGCTCGGCGTTGATCCCAGCCTGGGTGGCCTTGAGTGGAAAGCCAAGCTCGGGATTGTACTGCAGTCCACGGGCGAGAGCGGCAACGTGACCGTGCGCGAGCAGCTCACCCATTTCGCCGGCTTCTACCCGAAGGCTCGCGATGTTGACGAGGTCATTGCCGCTGTGGGGCTTGCCGAGAAACAGAAGATGCTCATTCGAACGCTGTCGGGCGGTCAGCGAAGGCGGGTGGATGTCGCACTCGGCATCATCGGACGACCCGAGTTGCTCTTCCTCGACGAACCGACCACCGGCTTTGACCCCGAAGCCCGCCGCCAGTTTTGGCAGCTCATCCACGACCTGAAGCAGGAGGGCACGACCATCCTGCTCACCACCCACTATCTCGATGAAGCAGCACAACTCGGTGACCGGGCCGGGGTGATTGCCGGAGGTCGGCTGATTGATATTGGCACGATCACTGAGATCGGTGGCGCTGAGGCCCGGATTCCGATTGTGCGCTGGCGCGAGAACGGCGCGGTGCGCACCATTCGCACCACCGAGCCGGGCGCTGTGGTCTCGAACATTGTTGCCGAGGGCGGCGAACCGGAAGAACTGGAAATCATTCGCCCGAGCCTGGAGGACATCTACCTGCGCTTGGTGGCCGAACATTCGACCGATGCGCTCGACTCAGCATCCACTGATACAGCACCCACGACCGCCAGCACAACCTCCACCGGGAGCACATCATGATGACCACGACTGCTACCCGCTTGCCCGCGGGCCGCACTCTCACACTCGGGCTGAGCCGCATTGGCTACGAGATGAAGACATACTTCCGCCAGGGCGATGCCGTGTTCTTCTCGTTCCTTTTCCCTGTGGTGATGCTGACCATCTTCGCCGTGGCCTTCAGCGAGCAAAATTTCGGCACCGATAATGATCCGCTGAGCGCTGCGGCTTTCTATCTTCCGGGGATGCTCGCCGCCGGTCTCTTACTCACCGGCATGCAAAACCTGGCTATCGATATTGCGGGCGAGAAGAGCGACGGAACCCTCAAACGTTTCGCGGGCACACCGCTGCCGATGCTGAGCTACTTCATCGGAAAAATTGGTCAGGTTTTTTCGACTGGCGTACTGCAGGCCGCGTTGGTGTTGTTCGTAGCCGGCGTAATATTTCGAGTGGAGCTACCGAGTGATCTGAACCTCTGGCTCAGGTTCGCCTGGGTGTTCGCGCTCGGTGTGTCGACCTCCGCCATTCTGGGGATCGCGCTGAGCGGACTACCTCGCAGCGGCAAGAGCGCCGTCGCGGTCATTATTCCCATCGCGCTGGTCCTGCAGTTCATCTCGGGCGTGTATCTTAGCTTTTCCCAACTCCCGGAATGGCTGCAGAATGTGGCGAGTGTCTTCCCGCTGAAATGGATGGCACAGGGAATGCGTTCCGTGTTCCTGCCTGAGAGTTACGCCTCCTTCGAACAGGGCGGAACCTGGGATCTGGCCGGGGTTGCGATAGTGACGGGCCTCTGGCTTGTGGTGGGGCTCGCCGCGACCCGCCTCACCTTTCGGTGGATCCGCAAAGACAGCTAGCTGAGCTGAAGACCGACGGAAACCGGCTCCGGCTGCAACCCAACCCCGAACTCCGAGAGCACTCTGGCGTGGATGAATCTAGACAACTCGGCAACCTGCTCGGCGGTAGCTCCGCCGCGATTAGTGATGGCGAGGCTGTGTTTCGAGGAAATCGCGGCAGACGAACCGGGCAGCGCGAAGCCGCGGCCGATTCCGGAATGCTCGATCAACCAGGCTGCGCTGAGTTTTACCAACCGTTGCTGCGGAGGGTGATGCGCGGGGAGCTGCTGCACTTGCTGAGACTCCGGTAGCTGCTGGCCGAGCGGCACAACCAGGTCGGGTTCGTCCGGGGTAAGGGGCCAGCGGGGGGCATCCTGGGGCAGGCTGCGGGAGAAGTTCTCGCTCACGATCGGGTTGGTGAAGAATGAACCGCAGCTCACCGAGTCGGGGTCGGTCGGATCGAGCACCATACCCTTGGCAGCACGCAGAGCCAACACACTCGAACGTACCTGACTCAGCGGCAGAGATGCCCCCACAGAAACCCCGAGCGCTTGCGCGAGTTGCGGGTAGGCAACACTGCCCTCAGTGGATGCCGCGAGCTCCAGTTCAATGGACACCACCACTCCCTGCCGCCCACGCTTCAGCACTGAAGTGCGATAGCCGAGCGCCAGCTCATCCACGGACACCTGCTCGACCTCACCCGTGGCCTGGTCCAGAAACTGAATCGAGGCCAGAGTTGCACCGATCTCCTGCCCGTAGGCTCCGATGTTCTGAATCGGGGCTGCACCGCTCGAACCCGGAATCCCGCTCAGCGCTTCGATTCCGGCGAGACCGTTCGCCACCGCGAAGTCGACCACAGCATCCCAGGGTTCACCGGCCTGCACCACGAGTCGGGCAGGATGATCCTGCGACCGGTGGATGCCGCGACTGGCAACCTGAATCACCGTTCCCTCGAATCCGGTGTCGGCAATGACCACGTTCGAGCCGCCGCCCAGCAACAGCAGATCCTCACCACTGTCCCAGGCTTCGCGACTCGCGGCGATCAACTGCTCCCGAGTGGTGGCCTCGATCAGACAGGCAGCGGGGCCGCCTACCCGCAGGGTTGTGAGCTCGGCGAGCAGCATCAGCTGAGACTCACCCTGACATGGGCCTTGCCAAGCACAGTTCGGTCGGCGGCGGTCACCGTGAGGTCGATACGGGTGGAGTCGTCGTCTATCGCGCCAACTCGTGCTACCACAGTGACACTGGCTCCTTCGGCGGCGTCGACCAGCACGGGGCGGGTGAACCGCACCTGGTAGTCGAGCACCGTACCGCGCGCACCAAGCCAGTCCACGACCGGCTGCACAGCAAAACCCATGGTCAGCATGCCGTGGGCCAGGACCCCGGGCAGACCGACCGACTGGGCGATGTCATCACGGTAGTGGATGGGGTTAAAGTCACCCGAAGCCCCGGCGTAGCGCACCAGTGTGTCACGACTCAGGATGAAGGTACGCTCGGCAACGATCTCGCCGATGCTGAGCTCGCTCATGCGTCACCCCGCACCACAAGGGTGGAGATCGCGGTGACCACGTGCGAACCCGCAGCATCCACCATGGTCGATTCTGCGGTGACCATGGAGTTGCCGCCGAGGGTCGCCACATTGGTCACCGCAAGGGTGGCGGTGAGCTCATCCCCCGCCACGATGGGGCGGCTGTAGCTGAAACGCTGCTCGCCGTGCACCACCATCGAGAAGTCGATTCCTGCGTCGGGTTCTGCAAGAAGCTGGGCCAGGGTCGCCTCCTGCACGACCACCGGGAAGGTGGGCGGTGCCACCAGATCGGGATAACCGGCGGCAACGGCAGCAGTAACGTCAACGTTGAGCGGGCTCGTGGCGAGAACGGCGCGGGCGAACTCGCGGACTTTCTCGCGCCCGACAAGATAAGGAGCTGCGGGGGCGAAGACACGCCCCTGAATGGCGGGGTTTACTGGCATCAGACCAGCCTAGCGACGCTTGATACGTCTTGCGTATCAAATAGTGTCGAAGCGCATCAGACGCACAGCACCTCGCACAGCACCACCCACAGAAAGGCACAGCCCCGGGGGCAACAGGGCCTCCGAGGCTGCGAGAATCTTTCGATGTGAGCGCCTACTGGCAGCTATCACATTGCAGAAGATCCATCGGGTCGACGGGAACTGAGTAGCCGCCGACATTGTCGCTGTCGTTATCCATAGCGATCCTCCCCACATCTTCTTCTGGCCGCGAACGGTGACCCGCCTCCGGCAACATTTCCCGCTGACTGCGGGTGGTCATTTACTATATAACGTGAATGACACCCTTGTCATTCCACTAGATGTTGTGTTTCGGCGTGTCGCAGAAACTTTTTCATGACATGTTCTCCTGGTGCACCGTGGCGCTCGGTCCTGTCTGGTTAGGCTGAGTGCATGACACCGGTATCTGAACTGTTTGACCCCAGTCGTTGGCGCGATGTTGACGGATTCGGGGCCCTCACAGATATCACGTATCACCACGACGCCACAGGGCGGATCGCGCGGATCGCCTTCAACCGACCCGAGGTGCGCAACGCCTTCCGCCCGCAGTCGGTCGATGAGCTGTATCGCACCCTCGACCACGCCCGCCAGAACACGGCAATCGGGGTGGTGTTGATCACGGGTAATGGCCCCAGCCCGAAAGATGGCGGCTGGGCGTTCTGCTCGGGTGGCGACCAGCGCATCCGGGGCCGCGATGGCTACCGCTACGCCGATGGCACGCAGTCGACCGGGCGGCTGCACATTCTGGAGGTGCAGCGTCTCATCCGCACCATGCCGAAGGTCGTTATCGCAGTTGTTCCCGGCTGGGCAGCCGGCGGGGGGCATTCCCTGCATGTGGTCTGCGATCTCACTATCGCCAGCGCCGAGCACGCGCATTTTAAGCAGACGGATGCCGATGTCGGCTCCTTCGACGGTGGCTACGGCAGCGCATACCTCGCCCGCCAGGTCGGGCAGAAGTTCGCACGCGAGATTTTCTTTCTCGGTCAGGAATACGGAGCACAACGGGCATACGAGATGGGGACCGTGAATGCCGTGGTCTCCCATGCGGAGCTAGAGAGCACCGCAATGAGCTGGGCCAACACGATCCTCGAGAAGTCGCCAACCTCGATCCGAATGCTGAAATTCTCGCTCAACGCCGTCGATGACGGTCTCGCTGGCCAGCAGGTTCTCGCGGGTGAGGCCACCCGATTGGCCTACGGCACCGATGAGGCGCTGGAGGGGCGGGATGCCTTCCTCCAGAAGCGCGCGCCCGACTGGGGCCCCTACCCCTGGCAGTTCTAGTACCCTCCGCTCACCGCCCGCTGAGGGTACCACCACCGCGCAAGAGCGGCACCGAGACCGGCACCGATGAGTTGAGCGACGATGAACCCGGGAGCTGATCCGGGCGCGATCCCGGCAAAACTATCGCTGAACATGCGCCCGATCGTGATCGCGGGGTTCGCAAAGCTGCTAGAGCTGGTGAAAAAGTAGGCGGCACCGATGTATGCCCCCACAGCAGCGGGTATGAGCGCAGTCCGGCCTGATCTGCTGAGGGCGAGGATCACCAGGACGAGACCGGCGGTGGCCACAATCTCCGCAAGAAAATGCGGCGGGGTCAGTCGGTCGGTGCTGCTCCAGGTGATGGCAGGCCCGCCGAACATGAGGTTGGCGAGGACGGCTCCCGCAATGCACCCTGCACTCTGAGCCGGGATGTAGCGGGCGGTGTCGCGCCAGGGTCGCGAACCCATGGCGGAGTCGACGAGTGAGACAACGGGGTTGAAGTGGGCACCGCTGATCGGGCCAAAGATCAGGATGAGCACAGGCAGACCGAGAGCAGTCGCGATGGCATTCTCTAATAATTGGAGTCCCGTATCATTCGGGGAGAGCTGCTGGGCGGCGATACCCGAACCGATGACCAGGGTACTCAGCAGCGCGCTGCCCACCAGTTCGGCAGTCAGTCGGCGAGCTAGGGTCATCATCAGGCGGAGACGAGTAGCCGAGAGATCGCGTCGAGGGCACCGGGGACGAGCGCGTAATAGACCCAAATCCCACGCCGGGATCGGGTAACGAATCCCGCGTCAGCGAGCACTTTGAGGTGGTGTGACACGGTGGGCTGGCCAATGTCGAGCGCCGCGGTCAGATCACAAACGCAGGCTTCCTGGTCTTCGGCCGCGGCGATCATCGAGAGGAGCCGCAGCCGCGCCGGGTCGGCGAGTGCTTTCAGTGCGCGGGCGAGGCTCTCGGCGTGCGACTGCTGTAGAAGATCACGCGTCAACGGGGAGCAGCAGGAGGCTGCCGTGACCACCGGCAGTGGAGTGATGACTGTCATGTTTTCTATCGTACTTCTTTATATTGACATCCATCGATACAATCGTGCACACTTCATACATCGATAAACATCGATATATGAAGGAGTTGGAGAACCGTTGAGCACTCCACGACCACTCAGGAGCGTCATGACCCTTATCGACAGAGCCACCGCTGCCGCAGGAGACACACCATCGGGGATCCTCCCCATCGCCATCATCGGGGCCGGGCCCATCGGACTGGCTACTGCCGCGTACCTTGTCGAACGCGGTCTAGACTTCGTTGTTTTCGAGGCCGGCAAAAGCGTTGCCGCCAACGTCAAGGACTGGGGCCATATCTCACTGTTCTCGCCCTGGAAGCAGGTTATCGACCCCGCGGCGCGGCGACTACTCAGAGAGAGCGGATGGGTGGAGCCAGACAACCTCGACGCGGCACCCACAGGAGCTGAGTTGATCGAGCACTATCTCACACCGCTCGCTGCACTCGCACACATCAGCTCACGCATCCGTACCGGTACGAGTGTGGTGGGAGTGACCAGGCAGAGAATGGACCGCACACGCTCAGCAGAGCGTTCCAGCACACCGTTCGTGCTGCGCATCCGCTCAGCCTCCGGCGAGCTGTCAGAGACTACGGCGCGCGCGGTCATCGACGCCTCGGGCACCTACCGAAACGCCAACGGCCTCGGCGCCAACGGACTCGATCCGCTGGGCTTAACGTCAGTGGCCGATCAGGTCGCCCCCGCACTCCCCGACGTGCTCGGGGTCGACCGTCAACGTTTCGCAGGAAAACACACCACTGTGGTGGGGGCCGGGCACTCCGCCGTCACTACGGTCATCAGCCTTGCCGCCCTCGCCGACAGCGAACCAGGCACGAGGGTAACGTGGATGACTCGCCGCAGATTCGCCGAGACAGCTCTTGCCACCGCCCCCAGCGAACGTGTAGGCCGCGCCGCCCTTGGCATAACAATCACCAGGCTCATTGAGCTCGGTGCTATCAGCCTGACCGATGGCTCCGAGATTACCGAGCTCTCACCCATAGCTGGCAGGATCAGCATCTCCGGTCACCGCAACAGCAGAGCCGAGCAGCATGGAACTGACCTGATCGTCAACGCCACCGGATTCCGGCCCGATCTCAGCATCCTGAGCGAAATCCGTCTCGACCTTGACCCGATTCTGGAGGCACCCCGCCTGCTTGCTGCCCTCATCGACCCCGCAGTACACAGCTGCGGCACGGTCACACCGCACGGCTTCGCCGAGTTACGCCAGCCTGAGCTGGACTTCTTCATTGTCGGGATGAAAAGCTACGGTCGAGCCCCCACCTTTCTGTTGGCAACGGGATACGAGCAGGTGCGGTCCATCGTCGCCTACCTTGCTGGCGACCTCAGAGCAGCCAAAAAAGTCACGTTAGGCCTGCCAGTTGCCGGGGCGTGCTCAATGGTGCGGTCATCATGCTGTTAGGCGCTGGCCTATGGTTTTTATATGGCTCACACACTCACCGTGCTCTTCGTCTGCATCCACAATGCCGGTCGCTCGCAGATGGCCGCAGGCTACATGACCGCACTCTCCGGCGGTGCTGTGGAGGTTCGCTCCGGGGGCTCAGAACCTGCAGAACAGATCAACCCGATCGCTATTCTCGCGATGGCTGAGGAGGGAATCGATATTTCCCAGGCAATACCCCAGCTGATAACCACCGAGCAGGTGCGCGGCTCCGATGTGGTCATCACCATGGGCTGTGGCGATGTCTGCCCCATTTTCCCCGGCACACGCTACGAGGACTGGGAGCTGGCTGACCCGAAGGGCAAAACTCTTGAGGAGGTACGCCCAATCCGCGATGATATCAAGCGCAGGATCACGACACTGCTGGCCGAGCTGCGCCCGCCGACTGCCTGACCGATACCGCCCTCGGTAGCTGAGGCGGGACTCGAACCCGCGACCTCACGATTATGAGTCGTGCGCTCTCACCAACTGAGCTACTCAGCCATCCGGCACCACACCAAGCATTGAACCCGGGTGGCAACCGAGCCCCCTGTGGGAATCGGACCCACTACCTCTTCCTTACCAAGGAAGTGCTCTACCAATGAGCTAAGGGGGCGCACCGGGCCTTGACGCCCTGTGGCACCGTAAGAGAATAGCACCCACAGGGCGGGCACCCGCGCGCACGGAAGGAACGCTGTCGCCGCGATGCACGCGGGCGGAATGCTCGGGGCCAGCAGCGCCATAGAAACCTGCACCTATAGACACCTGCCGTGGGTGCCGTATTGTATGCTCATGATCCTCGATAGTGCCCCGCAATTTACCGCATCCACCGACCAGGATGACCCGCGCTCGCCGGGCACAACCGCGAAGTTGGACACCACTACGGGAACAGCCGTAACAACACCCTCAACCACGGCAGCGCAGTGGTGGCGTGACGCGGTGATCTACCAGATCTATCCACGATCCTTCTCAGACTCCAACGGAGATGGTGTGGGGGATCTTCCCGGCATTACTGCCCGATTACATTCCCTGACAGAATTAGGCATCGACGCCATATGGCTCTCACCCTTCTTCAGTTCCCCGCAAAAAGACGCAGGTTACGACGTTTCTGACTACTGCAGCGTCGACCCGGTATTTGGCACCATCGACGATTTTGACACTCTCCTCGTCACCGCGCATGAACTCGGACTTAAAGTGATCATCGATATGGTGCCCAACCACACCTCCGACCAGCACATCTGGTTTCACGAGGCGCTGGCCGCACCCGAGGGTTCTCCCGAACGTGACCGTTATATGTTCCGTAACGGTAAGGGCCCGAACGGCGATATCGCACCCAATAACTGGGAGTCGGTTTTTGGTGGCCCCATGTGGCATCGCATTACCAAGCCTGACGGGACTCCAGGCCAGTGGTACCTGCACATCTTCGACCCCTCACAGCCCGACCTCAATTGGGAGAACTCGTGGGTCCGTGAGCAATTCCACACCATCCTGCGCTTCTGGCTGGATCGCGGGGTCGATGGTTTCAGAGTTGATGTCGCCCACGGCATGATCAAGGAAGCTGGCCTGCCCGACTTCACCCCACCGGTGGCGGGCGCAAGTATGGGCGCGACGGCAACAGAGTCAGAAGAGGTCGCTACCGCGAGCGCGGATCCCTATCCCGATAGTCCTTACTGGGGCCAGCCGGGCGTACACGAAATCTGGCGGGGCTGGCGTTCTGTCTTGGCCGAATACGGCGACGACCGGATGATGACCGCCGAGGCCTGGGTCAACCCGCTATCGAAGATGGCGCTCTGGGCACGAACCGATGAATTCAACCATGCCTTCAATTTTGGCTACATGTTTGCTGGGTGGACAGCAGCCGCACTGCGAGCCGTTATCGACGAGTCACTCGCTGCTTTCTCGGGTGTTGGCGCGCTCAGCACATGGGTGCTTTCCAACCACGATGTGATCCGACACGCATCGAGGCTTGCGCTCACCGCTGATAGCCCTCAGGGCACAGGCATGGGACCGAAATCACCCGGCAAGCCAGACACCGCAGTGGGGCTGCGACGAGCGCGCGCGGCAACAGCCCTGATGCTTTCTTTACCGGGAAGCGCCTACCTCTATCAGGGTGAAGAACTTGGCCTACCCGAATACATCGAGCTACCCGATTCCGCTCGCCAGGATCCAACCTGGGCCCGCACCAACCATGAAAAATATGGTCGTGATGGATGCCGTGTGCCAATCCCCTGGGAAGCCGAAGAACCCTCCTACGGCTTCAGCGACTCGGAGAGAAGCTGGCTCCCACAACCAGCAAGCTGGGCGTCATACGCTCGCGACCGCCAAGAAGGGGTTCCCGAGAGCACCCTGGAACTGTACCGCTCGGCTCTTGCCCTCCGGAGGGAACACCGTTTGGGAACAGGTTCCGTCACCTGGCTTGAGGGCTACGGCGACGATGTCATCGCCTTGCGCAATGGAACTGTCACGGTCATTGCGAACCTCGGCACCGCGGCAGTGACTCTGCCACTCGGAGAGATCCTGCTCGCCAGCCAGACGCTGACTGATGGGCTGTTACCGACCGATACGGCGGTGTGGCTACGAATCGCGGAGGCGGGGCAACACATTTAGTTCGAGGCGTTAGCTTGTAGCCAGGCGAAGGAGTCAATCGGCACATCATCGACGAGAATTTCAAAATGCAGATGGGCTCCGTAAGAGATGCCGGTATTGCCTACCAGCCCCAGAAAATCGCCGACCTTGATCTGCTGACCAGCCACAATTGGGCTCGAATCCATGATCATATGGGCAGAGTTGCTCTTGACGTTAACCCCCGCCAAATCGTGCTGGATCACAACGTGGTTTCCGTAACCGGAATTGTCGTACCCTGACGACACCGCGACCCCATCAGCGACAGCATAAATGGGTGTTCCCGCTGCAGCGGCAAAATCGGTGCCCTTATGAAAACCGGAAGAGCGCGGGCCGAATCCATCGGTGATCGGCACAGAAGTCGGGAATGGCCACCGCACCGCACCACTGGTAACACTGTAGGAGTAGTCGATTCCCGCATATTTTAGAGCCAGAATTTCAGAGCTCGGGCCAACCGCGAAGACATCACGCAACGGCGCAGCCCCTACAGCGTCAGCAGAGATACGGAGAGTTTGACTGCCAACTGCCCGAGCGTTGGCAGTGTCAGGTGCCCCAGCAGCACTGGACGCCGCCATCACCGCATTAACGGGAACGGTAGAACCCACCAGCAGCGCGCCCACCACAAGCAGTGATCCAAGAGAGAGAATGCTTGAGGTGAAAGTCTTTTTGCGAGCCGGAGAAAGGCGTGTGGACAGCACAGCGCGACCCGCTCGCGCCGAGACTCGTCTCGCCATCCTGCTTCGCCTACCTGCGGGCCGGGCCGCTGAACGGCGGGAACGGGAAGCAACAGAAGGTGCGGCAGCGAGCTCACGCTCACGGGCCTCACGCCGCGTGAGCGGAGCAGTGGACCTGTACTCGAACTCGTTCATTTACGCTGCGCCCGTCCACGGTGGGCTCGCTGGTAGGGCAGCAGTGCGCAGTGACATGACGGGTTTCTCCTATAAAGTCGCGGTCGCCTGCGGCGCGCCTCGACCTTTCGGGTAACGGATCACGTGTCGGGTAAACACGGAATATATCGGGTAGATAACACTTTAGCTGCTGCTGCCCGAAAACCGCGAACCCCAATGTGAGTCACAGACCGATCTGTCCCAAGATTTTTTCTATACTAGATGCCAGATCAGGATGGGCCGCGAGAACAAGATCACGACCAGGTGGCGCCTCTCCCCTACCCGTGACCTGCGCACCCGCCTCACGGGCGATGAGCACACCAGCGGCGTGGTCCCAGGGGCTCAGGCCCCGCTCAAAGTAAGCGTTGCATCGACCGGATGCCACAGAGCACAGGTCGAGCGAAGCGGTACCCTGACGGCGAATGTCTCGCACCAAGGGCAGCAGTCGGGCAATCAGTGCTCCCTGCTCAGCCCGCCGCACGGAGTCGTAGGCAAAGCCGGTGGACACCAGAGCCTGCGCAGGCTCCACGCTGTCTGCCACCCGGATGGCCGCACCGCCGAGAAAGGCCCCGCCGCCCACCGTGGCGGTGTACGTCTCGGAGGCAGCCGGGTTGACAACACAGGCGACCAGAGCCGACCAGCTTGCGGGATCAGGATCACCCTCCACCACCGCGATGCTCACAGCGTAGTGCGGGATCCCGTACAGGTAGTTGACGGTGCCATCAATCGGGTCAACAATCCAGGTGAGACCGCTAGATCCTTTTTCCGCACCACTTTCTTCACCGAAGAACCCGTCGTGGGGTCGAGCCTCAGCCAGCAGTGCACGGATGAGAGCCTCAGTCTCGCGATCAGCCTCAGTAACCACATCCACAACAGAGGACTTCGTGCCCGCCACCTCGACGCCCTCGGATCGGCGCTGTTTCGCGAGCGCCGCCGCCCTAGTGGTAACGGTCCGGGCGATACTGAGGAGGTCGTCATAAGGCACAGGCCCAGCCTAGATGTCTGGGAGATCGCCAGGGCACTACGTGACTTCGAGCTGCACGGGGATGCCGCTATCAACCTGATCGCAACAGAGTTGAATCTTCCTGTACGGGGGGTGCGCACAGAATTGTGCCTACTATGCCGAGGCCACCGCCGCCGCGCCGAGCACCCGGCGAATAACTACTGAAATGTCCACTTCTCGGCGCGCAGAAAATCAATCACTGATTGCGCTTCGACGCTGCGGGTCTTACACACAAACGGAATCCGTGGCTTCGTCTCAGACCCACCTTGCTCTTCGGTGACCATGATCAACCCGTATCTTGCTGCCGTGGCGATCACGAATGGGTCAGCCTTGCCCCGGCCGGTGCCGGTCTTGGTAAGTCCGGGATGGTCTTGAAGCACAGCCCTAGCCGCCAACATGACGTCGCCTGTTGTGGGTGTCACAAGTGTCTCTTTGCGCTTCTTCACCCAGGTGTGAAGTTCATCGTCCTTCTCTGCGAGCTCTTCGAGGACTTCTTCCGGCACCGTCATCCGCCCGGATCTTGCGAATTCCTCCATTCGTTTCCATAGGCCCGGCACCACATCTGGCGGGTAATGGCGAACCCATGCCCCAACAAGAGCGCTCGTGTCCCAGACATACCGATGCGACGTCACACCGCCTCTCTTTCAAGCGCGGGGATGTGATTCGCCTTCATCGCCAGCACCCGTGTCAGCGAAGAGGTGCTAATGAGGTTCTGGTGGTAAGCATCGAGTGCCAGTCGCACGAAAGGACGGCCTCGGTCTCGAAGTACCATTCGATACGGCGGAGGTCCTCCCCTGGATTTCTTCCGTCGGCGCTCCTTGCGCTGCTGCTCTCGCCATTCACGGTATCCCGTTCGGTATTCCTCACGCTTGGCGGCATAGAAGGTTGGTGTCGTCAGTTGGAGAGTCAACAGACGACGAATTACGGCCTCGCGACTCA
>JBOFDJ010000048.1:0-7306 GCA_051646885.1 Rhodoglobus sp. | reverse complement strand
GGTACATGGATTCCGGTTTTCCCGAGGGCACCGGCACGGTAGAGGGGCCGCGCGATCCCCTACCCGCGAACTGTTTTGCGCTGGTGCCGCTGGAGGTTTTGGCTGAGCCCTTGGTGCGGATCATCCGTGAGCTGCGACCCCAGGTGATGGTGACCTATGACGAGAACGGGGGGTACCCGCATCCCGATCACATTCGCACCCACCAGATTTCGATGTATGCCGCTGAGGCTGCCGCCGATCCGAAGCGCTACCCGGAGCAGGGCCCGGCGTGGCGCATTTCCAAGATTTATTATGATCGCACTGTCAATTCTGAGCGGGTGTCGGCGATGTACGAGGCTATGGTCGTCAGCAATCATCCTGCCCGCGCTCGGTTAGAAGGGCTGATGGCCCGGCTGGGTGAGCGCCCCTCGCAGGCTACCACCCACATTCCGGTCGCAGACTTTCTTGAGATTCGGGATGACGCTCTGCGAGCGCACGCCAGTCAGGTTCCCCCCGACAGCCCTTTCTTCTTCTGGCCCAACGACCTCCAGCGTGAGGTGTGGCCGTTCGAAGATTTTCAGCTCGTTCAGTCGTCGGTGGAGTCCGTTATGCCCGAAGATGATCTTTTCGCTGGCCTGGCGTTTCCCGCGGATGGTCTCAGTTCATGATCCCCATGGCCGTTCTGGCTCTGACGTTCAGTGCTCTGATCACCACCAGCACGCCGACACCGTTCCCGGCCTACGAGGGTGACGTGAATCTTGTTACCCCGGGGGTTATCGGGTTCGCCGCCACTTTTCTGGTGGCACTGTCCACGGTTCTTCTGTTGGTCGATATGGTGCGTCGGGTGCGTCGGGTGCGTTACCGGGGTGAGATCCGCGAGAAACTGATGATCGAGCAGGCCGAAGAGTTGAGTGCTGAAGCGGATGCCGCTGGACAGCTCCGCCCACCGCATCCGTTAGCCCAAGAACAGCCGCCTACAGCACCGGGGGCGTAGTCGCCACCAGGAAGATTGCTGTCCAGTGGCACAAAAACGCCAGCACGGTGAGCGTGTGAAAAATTTCGTGAAAGCCGAAAACGCCCGGAACCGGATTGGGCCGCTTGAGGCCATAAAACACCGCGCCGACTGTATAGAGCACCCCACCGATCAGAATCAATGTCATCATGACGGCATTGGCCCGAAAGAAGTCGACGATAAAGGCCAGCGCCGCGTAGCTGAGCAGAAGATAGAGCGGCACATAAAGCCATCGCGGTGCGCCGATCCAAAAAATGCGAAACAGGATGCCCAGCCCAGCGCCGATCCACACTAGCCAGAGCAGGATGCTGGCCTTCTCGGGTGGCAGGCACAGCACCGTGATCGGCGTGTATGAGCCGGCGATGAGCAGAAAGATGTTGGAGTGGTCGAGCCGCTTGAGAAGAGCCTTGACTCTCGGGCTCCAGTCAACCCGATGGTAGAGGGCACTCGTGCCGAACAGCAGCAGCGAGCAGGCGAAGAAGATCGCGCAGCTCAGTTTTGCCGCCGCCGTCTCGGACATGCTGACCAGGATGATCCCGAGTGTGATCGCAAGCGGAAAAGTTACCGTGTGGATCCAGCCTCGCCAGCTCGGTTTTTTCTCGAGTCTCTTGTCGTTGTGCACAGTGTCTGGCGCGGGCATGGACATGGCGTTAGTGTACGGGAGCTGTCCGGCAAGCCTCTGAGGGTGGGCTAGCGTAGGCGTGTGAAAGACCGTCAGTTTACCCTCGGCCGAGGTTTTCTGTACGGCGTATACCAAAACCGGTTGCGTCGTTTCCTCAGCTCTCAGCCGCTTCCGCATCACATCGCCATGATCATTGATGGCAACAGGCGTTGGGCCAGACTGCGCGAGCTTGAGACTGCGGCACACGGACATCGTGCTGGCGCGGCCAAGTATCGCGAGTTTCTTGAGTGGTGCGACGATCTGGGCATTTCGGTGGCGACCCTGTATCTGCTCTCCACCGATAACCTCACCGGTCGCACCGCGAGTGAGCTGGACGCTCTGTTCGAGATCATTGCGGATCTGGCCGATGATCTCTCGACCTTCCGCCAGTGGCGCATCCAGCATGTCGGTTCGGTCGATGGCCTGCCACCCGAGCTCGTAGCGCATTTGGATGCTGCCGCTGAGCGAACCAAGAACAACACCGGCCTTCATGTGAACCTGGCCATTGGTTACGGCGGGCGTCGCGAGATCGCGGATGCGATGCGCAGCATCGTGCAAACCCATGAAAACGAGGGGGGGACCCTGGATGCACTTGCCGAGATCCTGACCCCCGAGCTTATTGGCGAGCATCTCTACACCGGCGGGCAGCCGGATCCTGATCTGGTGATCCGAACCTCGGGGGAGCAGCGGATCAGCGATTTCATGCTCTGGCAGAGCGCCCACAGCGAGTTCTATTTCGTGGAGGCCCTGGGCCCTGATTTGCGCGAGGTTGATTTTCTTCGCGCACTGCGGGATTTTTCCCGCAGGCAGCGGAGGTTCGGCCAGTGACGACCATCGACGACTTTGTGACCCGGTTCGCTGAAGAACCCGGCTATCTCGACTTTGCGCGGGTGGCTCCGGTCGGCGACACTGTCAGCAACGAGGAGCAAGCGATGATGCTGCTGCTGCGCCGCTCTCGCTTTGGTACCCTCTCGACCCTGGAGGAGCAGGATCTACGCCTGCGTCAGGCGGCGGGGCGGCTGCTCGGTTTTCGCCCAGATCAGCTCGTGTTCCAGCCCAACACGGCTCAGGCCCTCATGCACCTGCTGCTCGGGCTGAGTGGCGAGGTTGCGGTTATTGCCGATGACCTTCCGGGTAGTCTCAGTGCCGCGGTCGGCGCAGCCGCGGCGCTGGGCTCGATCACTCCGCTGTGGCTCGACACCGATCATGGCCGGATTATGCCCGGAACCCTGCGTGATCAGCTCACCGATTCCACGGTTGCTGTGGCCATCAGTCTGGCCGATTCACGCACCGGCTACCTCGCCGATCTGGATGGAATCCGTCAGGTCATCGGTGATCGACTGCTTATCGTTGACGCCCTTCACGGCTTCGGTATCGTTGACGCGCCATGGGCGGTGGCCGATGTGATCCTGTCAGGGGGCCACACCTGGGTGCGTTCCGGTTGGGGTACCGGCTTCGTGGCCCTGAGCGACCGTGCTGCTGACCGCCTCATCCCGGTGTTCTCGGGTCTCGCTGTGGCGCAGGCCGATGCCGTTGCCCGCTCCGATACGTCGCCGTCGGCGAATGGTCTCGCTGTGGCGGGGATCAGTGCGGTGGGGGTCATCGATCCTGACCCGATTGCCCAAGCCAGATTCGCCGCAGCGATGGAAGAGATCGCGGCGGTCGGGGTCGCCGCCATCGCCCAGCGTCTCGCCACCCAGACGGCTGCTGTCATTGACCTGGCCGATGAATTCGGCATGGAGGTGGTGTCGCCTCGTGATGACAGCGAGCGAGCGGGAATCGTTGTCGTCGCCCCGGGTGATCGTCTGACCGGCTTGGTGGCATCCCTGCATAATCACGGTGTGACGGTGACCGCGCATCAAGCAAGCCTCAGGATCAGCCCGCATGTCACCACCGATGACGACACTCTGTCCATGCTGCGATCTAGCTATGAGGCCTTTCGTTCGCCCCTGGGGAGAGCGTGGTGATAGTGGGGCGAGGCGCCCACCCGGGGAATCCATGATGAATCGAATCTGCGTCTTTTAGAGGGGTTTACATGGCTTCCTGTGGTGGCTGTAGATCACTGCGAAGCGACTATTTAAGGATAGATGCGATAAAAATTCCCTCAAGTATCATTAGCCCACCTTTACTGGTTTCGTGAATTCCATTTTTGAGAACAAAGGATAAGCTGCGAGCTATGTCTGACGGATCAAACTCTCGGCGAGGTCCTAAAAAGAAAAAGTGTGAATCCTTCATCGCGTTCGAGAAGAACATCAAAAGGTCAGAGTCTTTCATCGCAATATTTGATTCTGACCGCCCCCAAGGTCGCCCAAAGACGGAACACGACGATCTCCTGCGGGGTGCCGTCGTCTTCGCAATTGGGGCTCTCGACCACTTTATTCATGAACTTATCCTGGAGATCGTTCCGCGCTTTGGCGGCAACGCTTCAGCGATGAAAGATGCGTTGGCAGCGATTAGCAGGAGCGATCCTGGCTTGGCATTAAGGGTGGCCATAGCTAAGGAAGACCGGGCTCAGAAAGAGTTTCGAGGGGCATTAGAACAATGGCTGGAGAGCAAGTCTTTTCAAGGCGTCGCCAAGATCATCGAGGCGATGGGCTATCTCGGCATTAAACTCGACGAACTAAATTTCCCTACTGGCTGGGAGCCTAAGCTCAAAAAATTTACTACTGACCGTCACTCGATTGTGCATAAGGGGACTGGGGTCAGAGTGACGCTTCAGCAGGCTAAGGATTGCACCGACCTCGTAAAGACGCTTGGAAGCCTCATCAATGAAAAAGCGGTCACGTTTTATCACTAGCAAAGCGCTGCCCTTGGGGGAGAGCGTGGTGATAGCGGGGCGTTGACCGCCCCTGTGGGTTACACCAGCTTCGCGAACTTCCCGATATGGTGAAGTGCTGCGTCGTGATCTTCCTGGGCGGCAGCCACACACAGTGACGCTGCAACCTGCACGTTGTAGTCGCGATCATGAGCGTCGCGAGCAGCGGAAGACACCGCAAGATCAGTGGCGACCCCACCAATTGTTATCGTGCTGGCGTCGAGGTTCCTGAGAACGAGATCGAGATCTGTGCCAAAGAATGCAGAGATTCGCCGTTTGCGGATGACGATGTCGCCTTCGCGTGGCGCGGCCCAGGCCACGAAGTTAGCACCGGGATCCCCGCAGCGGGCGACTCCGAAATCGGGTGCTGCACCGAGCAATGGCGACTGACGGGCCGCGTCGATGTAGTCGGCACGAAACTCGAGACCGACGTGGATCACCCGATCACTATCGCTCGACGTGCGCCATCGTTCAAGCGCCTCGGGTACGCCCGAAGTCTGGGCGAACTCCGCATATCCCTTGCCAGCAAGTCTGCCGCTCGGGTCAACCATGTCGTTGATGAGGTCAATAAGAATCAGAACGTTCATGAGGCAATCAAACCTTTCTCTAGGAATTCAAACAGTCCACTGGGTGAATGAAGGAGAGCGTAAGGTCTTGCCTCACGAAGCACTTCGCGGGGGTGGTAGCCATATGTAACCGCAGCGCAGCGCAATCCAAGCCCTCTGCAGTATTCGATATCGCTTTCCATGTCCCCTACGTAAACCGCATCAGAGACCGCGAGGCCGCGCACGGCGAGAAGTTCTCTAGCTTTCTGGGTTTTAGTCTTCTGTACCTCATGACCCACAATCTCTAGGCCCTGGGTAGCGATACCGGCGCGCAGGAGAATCTCCCGCACAGCGCTGCTGTAGGAAGATGTGATGATCGCGAATGCTCTGCTGGGAAGCACTTTCAGTCCTTCTGGCACCCCATCAAACAGGTGAAGATCACGTGTATGTTTGCGCATCGCTCCCGCATGAGTACTGAAGAATCTGCGGGCGTCTTCAGGTGAGACACCAAAGCGATCTAATGCGCTCCTGAGTTCACCACGATAGAGCTCCCCAAAGTGACCGACGGGACGAACACTCGGTAGGCATGAATACGCTGGGTCAGCCCGAAGCCTTTCAACATGCTCAATAGCTATCCTCTGACTGTCGCACAGGACTCCATCGAAGTCGAATAGGACTATCCGCCAGGTCATTGAAGTGCGTCTAGTTGATTAGCGGTCGGAATTGACGATGCTGCGCCTTCTTTAGTCACGCTGAGGGCGGCGGCCCTATTCGCCCGGGCGATAGAACAGTCGAACGGCAGTCCATCGGCTAACCCAGCGGCAAGATATCCGACGAAGCAATCGCCCGCGCCTGTTGAGTCGACTGCCTCAACACTCAGGCCTTCACAATGAGTAGCTTCCCCATTCCCAGCTGTAAGAACACCATCACTTCCCAAAGTTGCGACGATTCGCCCTGAGAAGCTAGCCTCTTGCGCGCGCGGCAGGAGAAGCGGCAGCTCCGGCTCCCCTCCGAATAACAAGGCGTACTCATGTTCGTTGACCACCAGCACATCCACAAGGTCAAGCAATTGCGACGGAACCGATGCGGCTGGCGCAGGATTAAGAACGGTAGTTGCACCAGCACTTCTCGCTCGTCGAAAGGCGAAAATGGTCGTCTCAATTGGCGTTTCGAACTGCGCGACGACCACGTCTCCGCGACTTACTCGAAGATTTCCCACATGTTTTTGACTCAAAAATTTGTTAGCACCGGGGATGACCACGATAGTGTTATCACCTTTAGCGACAGTGATCAAAGCGGTACCGGTCGAAACAGTTTCGATCTGTCCAACTCCGCTTACCTCCACTCCAGATGTTTCCAGGTATTTGATGAGATCTTGCCCCGTGGCGTCGTTTCCGACGAGTCCGATCATCGATGTTTCCGCACCAGCACGCGCGGACGCAACTGCCTGATTTGCTCCCTTGCCCCCGGGAGAGTGGGCCAGATTCACACCAACAACCGTTTCGCCTATGCCAGGGTGTCTCGACGCAGAGGCTACGATGTCGTCATTGATGCTGCCAATCACGATGACTTTCCCCATTATGCTGTTCCTACATTTCTACTGGTCGTTGAGTTCGCAATGCCCGGGGGATTTTTTGGGGATGCTGGCCCGGCAGACTTCCTGACCACAAATCGTGGTTCAAGGTTCTTGGTCGCGGCAAGCTATCGCCACGGCTATTTCTCACGTTATCGCTTCATGACGCGCAGTCTAGGCCAGTAGGCGTTGGTACCAGCAGGGCATCAGCGAGTTCAGTCAGAGTATCTCTCTGCTGGGCATAAATCGGTCGCCGAGCATTCGCTGACATCACAAAGGCCGCCACAATCCCCTTGAGCACAGCAATCTCGGCCTGAATCTCGCGCGGGATCACGAGGTGTGCGCCAAACCGGGCGAGGCTGCCGTGATACGACTGTCGAGTGGCCGCCACTGCTGCTCCGGCAAAGCGTCCAATCAGTTGGCTGGTGAGGTTTTTAAGCCGTTGCGCGGATAGGTGTTCATAACTCCTGCAGTTCGGTGCCGCCGCTGATGTTGTTCCCCGGAAAAATGGCTGTGATGTCTCAGGAGATCGGTGACTGTTCTGTATCAGGACTTCGGCGACAGTTGGTGTGTCAGGACTTTGGTGACGGTCCGAGAGTCTTTGGTCGTCGTCCTCGGGGTTTGCTGTTACTGACGTATTGTGGTGCTGGTGGTTGGCCAGGGGTGTTCGAGGATGATGGTGCCGACAGCGTCGGCGAATGCGACGGTGTCGGGTTCGTGG
>JBOFDJ010000047.1:0-9785 GCA_051646885.1 Rhodoglobus sp. | reverse complement strand
AGCCGCACCAACAACACAGTTTTAGCCGCCGACCTGCCAGGTCGAGGTTTCGCCGGAAGCGTCAGTCGAATAGTGCAGACCAATATTCAAAGTGACCGGGCTGCCCGAAAATATCAGGCTGGCATCGAATCTGTACACGGCGTCAGCAGAGGATCCTGCGCCCGGATTAGAGCAACTTATCGGCGTTACCGCCCATCCGATAGCAATCCCGCCTTCAGAATGACAAATGTGCTGGCCGGCATAACCACGATAGGAAGCGATCCACGCCTGAGAACCATCCCATAGGGTGCGACCTTGATGTTTCTCAACGAGAGTGCCACCCCAGTATGTGTGGGTCCAATCACGGTATGTAATTCCACCAGCAGCAGCAGCCGCGACCAATGAGCGAGTCTGTTCCTCTCCCATGTTCTCGCTCGTCGCGTATGCCTGAGCGTCAGCGACCGTGGCCTGCTTAGCCGAGGATTCTGTCGTGGTGACGGTCCGAGAACAGAGCGTTATGGCCGAGTCCGCGCTGACCCTTTTTCTCAGCGCAATTGCCCTAACTTGCGCCACGCACTTCTGTGAGACAACTCTCTCCTGCGAGACGATCACCTCGTCAGATGCAGCTTCAGGTGCAGCCTGCGCTGCGGTAGTACTAGCGAAAAGCGACATCAGGAGTACGGCAGCGCCGGATGCGGCGGTATATCTGAGGGAATACTTCATTCTGTGTCCTTTCTTCATTAGCAAGCGGTTCAAGAAACCTATGTCAAGAACCTGTCAGGTTTTACGCTACCCCACTAAGGGTGACAAAAGATGATCAGCGCCACAGTGGATGTGGAATTCACGGTGAAAATGCTGCTGCCAGGACCCAAAGAGCAGGCAGCCTTCGAAGTGCCTCCGGTGACCACCCCGAGCAAGAACTCGCCCTCAAGCAGCGCATGCCTGCCTCGTCAACGAGCTCAGCACCACAGTGCTAGCACCCATCTCCCTGAGAAATTGTGCCAATAGGTGTGCAGAGCTCCTACAGTTCGCTGCCGCCGCCGGGGTCGTTCCCGGAACACCGGCCTTGGATGCAGAGGGTTTTCCGACACTACAGAGTTAACACAGCATCGGCGAGCAGAAGGTTCCCGTTTACGGATCGCTTCGCTTCCCACGGCGCGAAATGAACCGGCGTTCGAGGGCATTACCCCCCTCCGTTCCAGCTAAGAACCCGCGTAATATTTCGACGATCACGCACTGCTGATCGGGTGGAACTAGGTTGACCGTGGCCGAATCCATGCCCGCATCGATAGCCCGCAGGGTCGGAATAAGCTCACGTCCGGCGGCGGTGAGCTCCAGGATGAGCGCCCGCCGATCACGGGGGTCGGTCTCCCGCACGACGAGGTCGCGCTGGACAAGTGCGTCAACTATCCGGCTCGGGCTACCCGTTTCGCAGACAATCATGCTGCCAAGATCGCGCAAACTGAGCGGCCCAAAATCAGCAAGAACCGTCAGTATTTCGGCCTGAGACACCGTGAGACCATGGGGTGCCAGCTGTCGACCGAGCTGCCTATTCCCTTCTCGCTGCGCAGCGAGAATGAGGTAGCGCATCTCTGAGGGTACCAAGTGATCTTTCATACCACGTGAAAAATACCATGACTCTTATCTCAGTGGATACTCGTATCTCAGCGGGTTAGGGCAGGCTCGCTCCGCACCTCCTTGTCACCGCGCTGGTCTTCGTCTTTCTCGCGAACACTCGGCGCTGTGCCCAGCACCCGCGGGCCGAGCAGTGTCAGAATTGCGGGCATCACGAACACTCGGATGACGAAAGCATCGAACAATACGGCCAGACCCAGGCCGATTCCAATCTCGCGCACAATGCTGATCTCAGCCGTGGCGAACGAAGCAAAGACCACGATCATGATGATCGCAGCACTGTTGACCATCATGCGGGTACGGGTTATGCCGAGCGTGATGGCGGCATCGAAGCCCAGTCCATCGCGGTGTGCCTCGATGATGCGCGAGATGATGATGACCATGTAGTCCATGCTGAGCCCAAACATTGTCGCAAAAAGGAGCACCGGTGTTACCGTGTTCATCGGGTCGCCACCCAGCATGTTCAGCACGAGGGTAAGAACTCCGATACTCGCGCCAACGACAAGAGCATTGAAAGCAAGGGCGAGAATCGGCAAGATAACCGACCTGAAAGCGAAAACCAGCATCACAAAAGTGAGCACAAACACGAACACGATGATCCACGGGATCGAGCTGATGAGCGTGTGATCGAAATCCACACCTTGAGCGGTAGTACCGCTGACGGCGATTGTCGCGCCAGCCGACGGCTCAAGGGCACGGAGCTGTCTCACAAGCTCATGCGAGGCTATCGAGTCGGGTCCCGTTGCCGAAGTGACCAAGATTCGCGCGATCCACGATCCTTTGTGCTGCGCCCACAGACTGCTGACATCGGGCTGCGCGCTGCCGCTCTCGAGCAAGGAGACCACTTGGCTGGGGGTCATCCCGAGTGTGGTGATGGAGGTCACAGCATCGACGTCGTCGCGTCGCTCCACGGTCGATGAAATATCGTCGACCGCCGCGATGAACTGGGCAAGATCCGTGGAATCGGGGGCGGAAAGAACAACGTAGGTCGGGAACAGTCCGTTGTTTCCTAACTCTTCCTGTGCACGCTCAATCCCTACTCGGGCGGGGTTGTCGGCGGGCAGAATTGTCGCGCCCGCTACCGCGGATTGCAAGGAAAGTCCGGCAACAGGAAGGGCAAGGGCACCCAGGGCCAGCGCTGCGAGCACGCCGACAACAATGCCGGTGCGACGCGGCAGCGGCGAACGCTGGCGACTGCGCACGCGGGGCAAGGGGATCGTTCCCCACGCGATTGCCGGGCCGATGAGTGACAGAGCAGCGGGCACCGCAGTCAGGATCAGCAGCATCGCAACAATCGTGACAACGATGCCACCGAGAGCCATGCTGGTGAGTGCCATCAGCCCAGGGATGAACAGCGCCGTGAGCGCAACAGTGACCGCAGCACCGCTGAAAATAACGGACTTTCCCGCGGTGTCAAAAGCGGTCTGCAACGCGGGTCGAGTAGCGATCCCGGCTGCCAATTCTTCTCGATATCGCTTGATAATGAACAGCGAATAGTCGACGGCAACCGCAAGACCAATCATCGAGACAAGATTTGAATAGAAAATCGAAATATCAGTGAACTGGGTGAGCACCCAACCGATACCACTGCTGACTCCGAGGGCCGCTGCGGCCACAATGATCGGGACCAGTGTTGCCGCGACGGATCGAAACACCAACAGCAGCACGATGATAAGAACAGGGAACACGATAAGTTCGGCGCGCACCGCATCGGCCTTCGATTCTGTACCTACCTGATAGTTGAGCGCTGGTTGACCGGTCACAAAAGCATCGAATGACTGGATTTTATCGACACCAGCTTGGATTTCTGGGGTCAGGCTTTGAACGGTGGAGTCGTCTTGCCCAAAGCCTCCGATCACCACGGCAAGCGCTCCATCATCGCCCGATAGTTCTGCGCGTTCGAGTGGTGTGGTGACCGATGTCGCCCCGCGAGAACGAAGGATGTCGGCAACCGTCTCATAATGAGCCCTGGTCAGGGTAGCGTCAGAGACGAGGGTAACAATCACGTGATGGGGTTCATCTCCGAAGGCGTCTTCGATGACCCCCTGGGTCACGATTGCCTCGGCCCGAGGTGCAGCGAAGCCACCAGCCGACAGTGCCGAATCGAGTTGCAGCGCAACCACAGCACAGAGGGCAACAATGACGCCCCAGACCGCGAGCACCGTTTTGGGCCGATCAAGCGACACGTCGATGATCTTGCCAAACGTGCTACGCATAGGGCACTCCCGTCAAATAGATGACACAACATGAATGTTGTATCACATATTTTCTCAACCGTGCAAGGGCAAACTTTCCGGGTTCTTCGCATGCGGGGGTGCGTGCTGCTGTGCGGTGGTAGCAGCGTTCTGCTGGAGCTGTGAGCATCGTGTGCTGTGTGATCGCGGTCGGTCGCGTGCCGTGGGAGTACTTCTCCAGATGGCGGGAAAAGATCACCGGTGGCGGGAGTTGTTACTCCCGCCACCTGCTGCCTACTCCCGCCGAATCGGTTTGTTACTCCCGCCGTGCGTGCTTTCTCCCGCCGGATGCGCAGCACCGCGCACTCAGTGTTCAGTGCCCTAGCCGACGACGGCGAGCCTTGCGGCGACCAGTTCGGCGATCTGCACTGCGTTGAGAGCGGCACCCTTGCGCAGGTTGTCGTTGCTGATGAACAGGGCCAGGCCGCGACCGTTCGGCACGCCCTCATCCTGTCGGATGCGGCCCACGAAGCTCGGATCTTTACCGGCTGCCTCCAGCGGGGTGGGAACCTCGGCCAACGCGACACCGGGAGCCGAGGCCAACAGTTCTGTCGCGCGGGCGACACTCAGCGGATTCGCGAACTCTGCGTTGATCGACAGAGAGTGGCCCGTGAAGACCGGAACACGAACACAGGTGCCGCTGACCAGAAGTTCGGGCAGTTCGAGAATCTTTCGACTCTCGTTGCGCAGCTTCTTCTCCTCATCGGTCTCGTAGCATCCGTCGTCGACAATGCTGCCGGCTAGGGGGATCACATCGAAGGCAATGGTCTTCGGGAAGGTTGCGGCGGGCGGGAAGGTGACCGCGCCGCCATCGTGGACGAGACCGCGGGCATCCTGCTCAACCGCCGCTTTCGCCTGCTGATAGAGCTCTTCTCCACCCACCAAACCGGCACCAGAAACTGACTGATAGGTGCTGACGACCAAGCGCAGAAGACTCGCCTCATCATGCAAAACCTTCAGGATGGGCATAGCCGCCATCGTGGTGCAGTTCGGGTTGGCAATAATACCCTTATGCGCCTGATCGAGGGCATGGGGGTTGACTTCGCTGACCACCAGAGGCACCTCGGGGTCCATTCTGAAACCCGAGGAGTTATCGATCACCAGCACGCCGGCGGCGGCGAAGCGCGGGGCCTGCGCCTTCGAGGTCGTCGCCCCGGCCGAGAAGATAGCCACATCGAGACCAGCGGGGTCAGCGGTGGAGGCATCCTCAACGAGAATCTGTTCGCCCCGGAATTCGAGGCTCGTACCGGCGCTGCGCTCACTCGCGAAAAACCGAATCTCGGCGAGGGAAAACTCGCGCTCCTCAAGGAGATGACGCACCACGGCACCCACCTGTCCGGTGGCGCCGACGATGCCAATACGTATTCCGCTGCTGTTGCTCATAGGGGTCCAACCGTGTGTCGTTCTGAGGGATTCCCCCATAAGTGTAATGACAGACTTCAGCGACCCGTACCAGCGTGAACAACGGCCTCGTCTTCACCATCGAGACCGAACGCCGTGTGCACCACCCTGACCGCCTCATTGACACTATCGGCGCGAGTGATGACCGAGATCCGAATCTCGCTCGTCGAGATCATCTCGATGTTGATTCCGGCCTCAAAGAGTGCCGTAAAGAGCAGCGCCGAGACGCCAGCATTGGTGCGCATCCCTGCCCCCACCACAGCGAGTTTCGCGATCTGATCGTCGTGCTGAAGCGAGTCGAAACCAATCTCGGCCTGCGCGGCGGTGAGGGCAGACATCGCAGCCTGAGCATCCGATTTGGGGCAGGTAAACGAGATATCGGTCAGACCGGTGCTAGCGGATGACACATTCTGCACGATCATGTCGATGTTGACGTTCGTGTGCGCAATGATCGTAAAAATCTGTGCGGCCTTACCCGGCATATCGGGGACCCCGACCACGGTCACCTTCGCCTCACTGAGGTCGGCGGCGACACCGGTGACTATTGACTCTTCCACGACTTCTCCATCCCGCGAGTTCACAACCAGGGTGCCCTCATTGTTGTTGAACGATGAGCGCACATGCAGCGTCACACCGTGCCGACGCGCATATTCCACCGCACGTATGTACAGAACCTTGGCACCGGTCGCCGCGAGCTCAAGCATCTCCTCGCTCGTGATCCGGTGCAGCTTTCGGGCGGAGGCCACCACCCGAGGGTCGGCAGTAAACACACCGTCGACATCGGTGAAGATCTCGCAGACATCAGCACCCAATGCGGCAGCCAGGGCTACCGCGGTGGTGTCTGAGCCGCCGCGACCGAGGGTTGTGATGTCCCCCGTGCCTCGGTTGAAGCCCTGGAATCCGGCCACGATGGCCACAGCACCGTCGTTGAGAGCCTCGCGAACTCGCTGCGGGGAAACTTCGACGATCCGCGCTGCGCCGTGCTGGGCATCCGTCACCATTCCGGCCTGACTGCCGGTATAACTGCGGGCCTCAATACCCAAGCTTTTGATCGCCATCGCCAGCAGCGCCATGGCGATACGTTCCCCAGCGGTCAGCAACATATCGAGCTCACGACCTGCGGGCAACGGGACAACCTGCTCCGCAAGATCGAGAAGTTCATCGGTGGTGTCGCCCATGGCGGAGACCACAACCACAACCTCGTTACCAGCCTTGCGCGTCTCAACAATGCGCTTGGCCACACGCTTGATGCTCTCAGCATCGGCGACCGAGGAGCCCCCGAACTTCTGGACGATGAGGCTCATGGTTCTCCTGCGGGACAGATGACGAACCGTGCACACCGGCCCTGGTAGCGATTCTACCGGTTTGTGCGATGACTGATAACGGATATCAGGATTCGACCACGCGACGACCCTCGAAGGCCCGCCCCAGAGTAACCTCGTCGGCATACTCAAGATCGCCCCCCACCGGTAGACCCGAAGCAAGCCGCGTCACCCGCAGCGCCGGATACACCAACAGCCGCGTGAGGTAGGTGGCGGTCGCCTCCCCCTCAAGATTAGGGTCGGTGGCGATGATGACCTCGGTTACCGTGCCATCGGCGAGCCGAGCCACCAGTTGTTTAATGCGAAGATCGTCAGGGCCGATGCCGTCGATCGGGCTGATCGCACCCCCCAAGACGTGATAGAGCCCGCGAAACTCCCGGGTTCGCTCAATCGCAACGACATCTTTCGCCTCCTCGACCACACAGATCGTGGCAGCAGAACGCCGGGGGTCACGGCAAATTGAACAGGTGTGCTGTTCAGTGACGTTGCCGCATATTTCACAGAACCGCACCTTGTCGCGCACCTGGGCGAGCACCTCAGAAAGCCGCGTGACATCGGCGCTCTGAGTGTGCAGGATGTGGAAGGCAATCCGTTGCGCCGACTTCGGGCCAATGCCCGGCAAACGACCCAGCTCGTCAATGAGCTCCTGAACAATTCCGTCGTACATGGGCTACTCGCTCCTGGGAACAGGAACCGCGCGGGGTGCGACAGGCTGCTCTTCAATAAAACTGGCGCCGAGCAGCTCCCGCACCACCGCCTCGCCGTACCGCGCGTTGGTGGGCTTCGATGCTGCGGACTTGGGGATGACCACAGCAGCGGCTTTAGGGCTGGTGGCCCGGGTCTCCTCGGCTGCGACCGGGGGCACAGGTGCTGGCGTGACCTGGCGCGCGGCCTGGGGCGGCACCTCCGACTCGGGCAGCGGAGCTGACTCCGGGATCACGGCAACCGCCCAGCCTTTATCGTCTACCGGGGGGCTCTCGCGTGGCGCAGCGCTCGACTCGGTCGCAGCGCTCGGCTCGGCGCTCACCACGGGAGCGACGCTCGGCTCGGGGCCCGAACCCGGGGCATCCACCCGCGCGATAAAGGAAGGTTCGAAGCCCAGCACCTCAACACACGCCTTCTTCAGAAGCTCACCGACTCCCTGACCGGGCGAAGCCTGCTGCTTCAGCGCATCGACATCGTTTTGACTCGGGAATGACAGCACCAGCACACCACCCTCGCGCAATTCAAGCGGCTTGGCGGTGTAGACCACCATCCAGGCGTTGAGTCTGGCGGTCTTGACGGCATCCAGAATCTCGGGCCAAGAATCCTTGACTTGCTGGAAGGTAGGGGCAGCAGGCGGCGCTCCGGGAGGCACCGCAGGGGCATCGTCAGTAACAGCAGCAGCCACCTCAGCGGTAGGAGCACGGGGAGCAGCCACTGGCGCACTGTGGTGGACCGAGGATGCCGCAGCCGGGGCCGCAGAAATCGCCCCATCGATCCCAACCCGGCGCTCCAGCCGCTCAAGCCGCGCGACAGCTCCCCGCTCACTATCGTCGCTGGCGGGAACAAGGATGCGCGCGATCATGAGCTCCAGATGCAGCCGCGGCGAAGTGGCGCCGGTCATCTCAGTCAGAGCGGCGTTGACAACATCCGCCGTCCGCGAAAGTTCCGCCTGACCAAAGGCCGCCGACTGCTGAACCAGATGATCACGCTGATCCTGCGGAACCCCCCGCAGCACCGAAAAGGCAGCGGAAGAGGAGGTCGCAGCCACGATGATCAGATCGCGAAGACGCTCAAGGAGATCATCGACAAAGCGCCGCGGATCCTGACCGGTCTGGATAACACGATCAACAGAACCGAAGGCCGCAGCGGCATCGCGCCCGCCCAGGGCATCGACGATCTCGTCAAGAAGTGCAGCCGGGGTGTATCCCAGCAAAGCGACCGCCCGCGCGTAGCCGACGATCCCACCCTCGGAACCTGCGATGAGCTGGTCGAGCAGCGAGAGTGTGTCACGCACCGAACCACCGCCCGCGCGAACCACCAGCGAGAGCACACCAGCCTCAACCTTAACCGTCTCGCTGTCGCAGAGTTGCTGCAGATAGTCAAGCATCTGAGCTGGTGGCACCAACCGAAAAGGGTAGTGATGGGTGCGCGAGCGGATCGTGCCGATGACCTTCTCCGGTTCGGTGGTGGCAAAGATGAACTTCACATGCTCAGGAGGCTCTTCGACGATCTTCAGTAGTGCATTGAAGCCCTGCGGCGTCACCATATGCGCCTCATCCAGGATGAAGATCTTGAACCGATCACGAGCGGGGGCAAAAACCGCACGCTCGCGCAGGTCACGGGCATCATCGACACCGTTATGGCTGGCCGCGTCAATCTCGACCACATCGAGGGAGCCACCGCCCTCGCGGGACAGTTCGACGCAACTAGGACACACTCCACAGGGCGTATCGGTCGGGCCTTCGGCACAGTTCAGGCAGCGGGCGAGAATACGGGCCGATGTGGTCTTGCCGCAACCACGAGGTCCGCTAAACAAATAAGCATGGTTGACCCGATCAGTGCGCAGCGCAGTACACAGCGGATCGGTCACTTGGGATTGACCGATCAACTCGGCGAAGGCTTCAGGCCGGTAACGACGATAGAGGGCAGCAACCACGACTCAACAGTAGCCGCTTAGCCCACCAGGGCGATGGCCTGACGGGCGATCTCGAGCTCTTCGTTGGTGGGCACTACCAGGATCGAGATCAACGAATCATCGGTGGAGATCACGCGCGCATCACGGGAGGCAGCCTCATTGCGAGCCGCATCCAGCTGGATCCCGAGCCACTGTTGACCCGCCATCGCCGCGGCGCGGGTGGGGGCGCTGTTCTCACCAACACCCGCAGTGAAGACGATGGCATCCGCTCCTCCGAGGTGCACCAGATAAGCCCCCAGGTAGTGACGCAGACGGTGATAGTAGACCTCCAACGCGAGACGGGCGTCCTCCCCCTGGGCGGCCTGAATGTCACGCATATCGGCGATACCCCCGACCCCCAACAGCCCACTGCCCCGGTTAAGCATGGTGTCAAGCTCGGGCAGAGTGAAGCCCGCTCGCCCCAGATGAAACAGGATGCCGGCGTCCAGATCGCCGGATCTGGTCCCCATCACGAGGCCCTCAAGCGGGGTCATCCCCATCGAGGTTTCGACGCAACGCCCGCCATCAATCGCCGCCACCGAGGCCCCATTGCCA
>JBOFDJ010000046.1:0-9687 GCA_051646885.1 Rhodoglobus sp. | reverse complement strand
ATTCGTAAGGGTGCCGAAGCGTTCAAGGTACCCGCCGGCAAAGGTCTGCCGAAGTTTACGGAGATGATGTGGGATCTTGACAGCGGTGGGTTCCTCCGAAACTGGTATAAAATCCTGTCACTAAGCGTGCATCCCACGCACGACACTGTCACCAGCTTCCTCGAAGCAGGTGAATCAGGAAATCAGCTTCGGCATGGACCACGAGCTGCCATCGGGGGCTTCGCACTTCACACGACGGCTCTCTCCGCGATGCTTGCTTACTCACTCGTCGAGTACATCATCGATTCAGTCGCGGCGGAGGCTTTGTTAGAGGAGCCGTCAAACGACTTGGCGCTACCACCTTTCTTGCACGATTCGCTACCTGATCTGAAGCGCCGGGTGTTCACAACTACGGAGACAGGCGCAGAGGAGTAAGCGACGAGTATCGGTCCGGGATACCCATGGCAGCCTGTCGAGGTCGCACCGCTAGGTGCGCATAACTCCTGCAGTTCGGTGCCGTCGCTAATGGTATTCCCCAGAAAAGTAGGCATTCTTGGCACAGTTTTTCGCAACACTGCAGGAGTTATGAACACAGGATGCGCCCATCCGTGTAACTACCTGCTGCCGATTGCTACGCCGTTCTGTATATGCTCTGCCTGCCCCGCCGCGGGGCCTGTGCCTCACCAGACACTCGCGCCCTCGCAGTGCGGCGGGAGAAACCTCCCTGCGGCGGGAGTCGCTGCTCCCGCCGCAGGTCAACTGCTCCCGCCGCCATGAAATTTACTCCCGCCATCCCCAAGACAGCCTGGTGCACGTCGCCCACACACGAGTTCCGAGGGCGAACTCTTACCCCGAAGCCCAGACTGAAGCTAACCAGCAATCACACACGGTGCCCCCACGCAGATTCGAACTGCGGCCCCTGCCTCCGGAGGGCAGTGCTCTATCCCCTGAGCTATGGGGGCCAGGAGTTCGTCCTCAAGGCTATCAGCGCTGACGGGGTGTCGGTTCCGTAGGCTGGCGGTATGAGCGAGTCGAGCATCCGCGACCTTCTGCGCAGCGTGGCGTCTTTTCCCAGCGATCTGCCCGATTTTGATCCGACTGCCGCGCCGCAGGATCCGTTCGAACTGTTCAGTTTCTGGCTGGCCGAGGCCTGCACTGCTGGCGTGGCCCAGCCGCACGCGATGGCGCTGGCCACCTGTGGACCAGGCGGCCAGCCGAGCCTGCGCACTCTGCTGCTGAAAGATGTGACGGATGCTGGCTTCTGGTTCGCGAGCGTCGGCGACAGCCCTAAGGGCCGCGAGATCGCTGCCAACCCGAAGGTGGCCTTGACCTTCTACTGGCGGGAGCAGGGGCGTCAGGTGCGGGTGACGGGGGATGTGAGCGTCGGCCCCCGCGAGGTTGCGGCCGCCGATTTTCTGTCGCGCAACCCGCAGGCCAGAGCGACGGTGATCGCTGGTCGGCAGAGTGATCGCTTGCCCGAGGCCTCAGAGGTGCGCCAGGTGGTCGAGCGCGCGCGAGCGAGAATTGCCGAGCATCCTGAGACCGTCCCCGACAACTGGAACGCCTATGTTGTGCGGCCCAGGACGGTCGAGTTTTGGCAGGCCTCGCGCGCCCACGACCAGATCAGGCTGCACTATTCGCGGGCGGACGATTGCTGGTCCATGGCCCAGCTGTGGCCGTAGTCGTCCTCAGCGCCGAGATCGTACAGCTGGCCACGAGCTCGCCCCTATGGTCGAGCCCACTCAGAGTGACCTACATTCGCTCCGGTGCGCTGATTCCGAGCACAGCGAGACCGGCAACCAAGGCCTCTTCTGTGAGGGCGCAGATCCGCAGTCGCGAAAGCTGCGCATCCTGATCAGCTTCAGAGATAATCGGAAGCCGGTCGTAGAGCGTGGAAAATTTTTGGGCCGCCAGAAAGAGCGCTGCGCAGATCAGGTGTGGTTCACGAGAAGATCCGGCCCGCTCGATCTCTCCCGGCAGTTCGAGAAGTGCGAGGCAGAGTTCGTGTTCTTCACGCGATGCAATGGCAATAGCCCCGGTGCGCTCGGCGGACAGCCCGCGGTCGAATGCTTTGGCTCGTATCGAGCGTATTCTCGCAACGGCATACTGTAGATAGGGCCCGGTATTGCCCACGGTGGACAGCATTCGTTCCATGCTGAACGCGTAGTCGGTAGAGTGCGGCACCGAGAGGTCAGCGTATTTCAGTGCTCCCACGGCAATAGCGTTCGCCGTTGTGGTGCGTTGTGATTCGGTTCCATCACCGGGCGCGTCTTTCATTACCTCGGCAGATCGGCGAACTGCTTCATCGATGAGGTCCACCAACTTCGGGGAGTCGCCGGATCGGGTTCGGAGTATCTTGCCGTCGTCGCCCAAGACATTTCCGATAGCAACATGGTCTACCTGCACGCTGTTCGGCAGCCATCCCGCTGCCCGCGCTACCGCCCACACCATACGCAGATGCTGCGATTGTGGAGCGCCGACCACATAGATGATCTGCTCGGCGTGTAAACGCTCGACACGATGGCGGATCGCGGCTAGGTCAGTTGTCGCGTAGGTGTAGCCGCCATCCGACTTCCTGATGATCAGCGGCAGGCTGTCACCGTCGCGCCCGGTAAAACCGTCGGGAAAGGCACAGAGCGCGCCCTGGCTGAGCCGGGCCAGCCCGGCGGCCTCAAGATCCGCGCACACCTGTTCAAGATCGTCGTTGTAGCTGCTTTCTCCCGCGATATCAGCGTCGCTCAGAGAGATCGCCAGCGTGTCGTACACGCGCCCGAAGTAGTCTGTGGAGATCGCAACGAGTCTTGTCCACAGCTGGATCGATTCCGCATCTCCCGCTTGGATCGCAACGACCCGGTTACGTGCCCTCTCGGCGAAGTCGGCGTCGGTATCGAATCTGGCCCGCGCAGCACGGTAGAACTCATTCGCATCGGAGCCCACGGGGGAATCGGCCTCCGACTCCACAAAATGCTCGATCAACATGCCAAAGGGGGTGCCCCAGTCTCCGATGTGGTTCTGTCGAATAACGGTCTCACCGCGAGCCTCAAGGATCTTCGCGAGGCTATCTCCCACCACTGTTGTTCTCAGGTGGCCGACGTGCATTTCTTTCGCCACATTCGGCGATGAGTAGTCGATCACCACCCGCCGCGACGGTGCAGACGAGCGAAGGATCGGGGCCCATCCCGAGCGTAACTGCTCGGCCATCCACACCGGATTGATGGTGACATTAAGGTAACCAGGCCCCGAGACCATCACTTCTTGCAGCACCTCGTTGGGCGCAACCGCCTCAAGAACTGCCTGCGCCAAGTCTCGCGGAGTGCGACCCAGCTGCTTTGCTAGGCCTAAAGCAAAATTGGCCTGATAGTCCGCGAATTGTGAACTGCGGATGATGGGGTCGATACCCTGAAATTCGTCCCCGAGGGCCTGGGCAATGGCCTCGCGAATGACCAGCGTCGCCGCCTGAGCTGGGGTAAGCATCCGATCACGATACCAACACTTAGCCCAGCACGGCGGTGGCAGCCGTGACGATGGGCAGAGCATCCTCCGGCACCACAAAAGCCGCGGAGGTGGCGGTCAGCCAGTACTCTCCCTGGAAAAGTTGGGCCGTTGATGCCCGGTCACCCTGCTTGAAGTATCCGTCGGGGCCGAAGGTGCTCACGGCGGTTGTACCCGCGGCGAGCGCAGCCTTGCGTTCCTGGTTCGATATGGTGTCGAGCTGCGCGACCGAGATATCGATGGTCTCGCCGCTGGTCTGATTCATCCAGCGGCAGGCCAGCCCGCTGGCGGCCACCGCCTGGGCGGCCAGGGTTCCCTTCTCGGGTGCGAAATCTGTGATCAGCCCAAAGTTGGGATTGTAGTCATACATGTCCTGCGTGGTAATGAGCTCGCTGCACCCGAAGCCCACGGCCTCGCCGGTGTCGACCGGGGCAGTCGACGTGGCTGAGATTCCCGCGGTCGGTGGGGCGGTCGTGCCGCCCGCGCCCGCGGTGGGTCTCGCCGTGGCATCCGGATCCGACTCCGGCACACAGGCGACCAACAGCGGCGCTGAGACGAGCAACACGGAGACGAGCAGCAGCGTTCGACAAGCGGACATGGCCCCATTGTGCCCCAGCTAAACTTAGCTTTTGTGAACCCCGCCGATCTTTCCGCCGCCTTACTGACCCAGGTCACGGCACTCGCACAGCGACGAGGGGCCACGCTGGCACTGACCGTCGACGATCTGCTGCTAGAGCGCCCGCGCAATCGGGAGCACGGTGATTGGGCATCCACTATTGCTATGAAGCTGGCCAAACCGCTCGGGGCGAGCCCGCGCGAGCTCGCCGAAGAGATTGCCCCCCAGGCCGCACTGCTTGAGGGTGTCGCCAGCGTCACCGTGGCTGGCCCCGGTTTTCTGAATATCACCCTGGATGCCGCTGCCGCCGGCGCCCTGGCGAAAACCATCGTCGAGGCCGGCCAAGACTACGGTCACGGCGAGCTGTATCGCGGTGTCACGATCAACCTCGAATTCGTCTCGGCGAACCCCACCGGGCCGATCCATATCGGGGGAGTGCGGTGGGCGGCGGTCGGCGACAGTCTGGCGCGCATCTTTCAGGCGCAGGGTGGCATCGTCACCCGCGAGTATTACTTCAACGATCACGGTGCCCAGATCGACCGCTTCGCTCGGAGCCTGCTCGCCCGCTACCTCGGTGAGCCGGCACCAGAAGACGGCTACGGCGGCGATTACATCGCCGATATCTCCGGGCGGGTGATCGCGGCTTACCCTGGTGATCTCGCCGCCGCCTCTCGTGACGAGCAGCAGGAGCTGTTTCGCAGCCTCGGTGTTGAGCTGATGTTTGGTGATATCAGATCGAGCCTGCACGACTTCGGTGTTGATTTCGATGTGTATTTTCACGAGAACGAGCTGCACGAGTCTGGCGCTGTTGGGCAGGCCATCGCCCGGCTGAGCGAGCTGGGGGTCATCTACGAGAAGGAGGGCGCGACCTGGTTCAGATCGACCGATTTTGATGACGATAAAGATCGTGTGGTCATCAAAAGTGACGGTGAGTTCGGCTATATTTCGGGCGATCTGGCCTACTACCTCAATAAGCGTGGCCGTGGTTTCGAGCGCAACATCATCATGCTCGGTGCCGACCACCACGGCTACGTTCGGCGAATGATGGCCATGACGAAGGCGTTCGGCGATGTACCGCAGGTGAATTTAGAGATCCTGATCGGCCAGATGGTCAATCTGGTGCGTGATGGCGAGCCGGTGCGGATGTCGAAGCGCGCCGGCACGGTGGTGACCCTGGAGGATCTGGTCGAAGCCGTGGGGGTGGATGCCGGTCGTTATGCCCTGGTCCGCAGCTCCATCGACTCGCAGGTCGATATCGATCTCGATCTCTGGGGGCGCAAAACCAACGATAACCCGGTGTTTTATGTGCAGTATGCGCATGCTCGTACCCACGCGGTTGCCCGCAACGCCGCCTCATTCGGGGTTGGCCGCAGCGCTTTCACCGCTGGCTTGCTTTCGCACGAAACGGAGAGCATCCTCTTGGGTGTGCTTGCTGAGTTCCCGAGGGTTCTCCATCAGGCGGCTGAACTAAGAGAGCCGCATCGCATTGCCCGCTATAGCGAGGAGCTGGCCGGGGCATATCACCGCTGGTACGACAGTTGCCGGGTCAGTCCGCTGGGTGATGAGAGTGTGACCGACCAGCACCGAACCCGACTGTGGCTCAATGATGCGGTGGGGCAGGTGCTCCGCAATGCGCTGACGCTGCTCGGAGTGAGTGCTCCTGAGAGGATGTAGCCATGGCCGAGCCGATCATCCCTCGCGTACCCGCCGAGCCCGCAGACGCTGCTGACACTCTCGTCATCGAATCACCGGTGGAGCCAGCCAAGAAGTCTCGCCGCTGGTTGCTGTGGATCATCCTGTGCGGGGTCGTGTTTATTTTGCTGGTAGTCGCTGCTGTTGCCGAGATCGCCGCCCGCAACTATGCCCAGGCCCAGGTGCGCAGCAAAATCATTACGGTGCTTGCTCTCGACCCCGACTCTGAGGTCGGCGTCAATCTTGGTGGTGGTATTTTCTTATGGCAAGCGGCCCGCGGTCATATCGATAATGTCAGTGTTCAGGTTCCACGTTTATCGTTGGGCGAGATTACCGGTGAGGCCGAGATCGTCGCGACTCAGGTGCCACTTGACAGCTCGACACCGCTCAAGACGCTAGATATTGACGTGACGGTTACCGAGAAAAATGTGCAGCAACTCTCGGGGTTTTTGAGTGGGACCGACCTGACATCGGTTGAGTTGAATGAGGGGATGATTCGGATCAGCGGCGAATTTGATTTTGTGTTTTCGACGATTCCGGTTGCCGTCGACCTGATGCCCTCGGCAACGACCGACGGCATCAGCTTTGCCCCTCAGGCGGTACTGCTGGGTGGTAAGAAAACGTCGGTCGCTGATCTGAGCCTGATCCCCGGGGTTCAAGATCTGGCGGGAGATCTGCTGGGTTCCCGGGTTGTCTGTGTAGCCAGCTCTTTACCGAAGGCGCTTCGCGTCACGGATGTGGATGTCGTCGGCTCGAATCTGGTGGTAGCACTCAACGGCGACGGCGCGGTACTTGGCGGTTCTGGCCTATCAGACAAAGGAACCTGCCCTGCGCCCTAACCAGACCGGATCAGCCTTCAGGTGGAGCCTCCCGATAGCATGGGTACGGCTTCAGGGGTCGCTCGGCTCCGTGTGTTCGTTCGTCTTCGTGAGGTTCTGTGATCAATAATCCACTCGCTCCGTCGTGGCTTTCCGTGCCCTCCGATGCGAATGCGCTAGCGCCGACCGTGTGGTCGCTGAATAGTTCACGCGATTCTCACGGCGAGTTGCTGATCGCCGGTACCCGTTGCACCGATATCGCCGCGGAGTTCGGCACCCCGGTGTATGTGGTGGATGAGGCGGATGTTATGGCGCGGGCGCGGGGCATCCGCGAGTCCTTTGATCGTGAGTGTGCCAGAGTGGGCTCCCGCGCCACGGTGTATTACGCAGGAAAAGCCTTCCTCTCGATTGAGGTGGCACGGTGGATGACCGAGGCCGGTCTCAACATCGATGTCGCGAGTGGTGGTGAGCTTGCTGTGGCGCTCGCCGCCGGGGTATACCCGCAGCGTCTTGGTCTGCACGGCAACAATAAGTCGCCCGCCGAGATTGATCGCGCCGTGCGGGTTGGTGTCGGTGCCATCGTGATCGATAGCGAGCAAGAGATTGCGCGGGTGGCCGAGGCCGCCGCACGACATCATCGGGTGCAGGCGGTGCGGTTGCGGATCAATAGCGGTGTGCATGCTTCGACCCACGAATATCTGGCGACCGCTCGCGAAGATCAGAAATTTGGCATCCCGCTCGCTGATGCGCCAGCTCTGGTAGCCCTTATTCGCGCAGAACCATCCCTGCGGTTTCTCGGTTTGCATTCCCATATTGGTTCCCAAATCTTCGAGTCGGGCGGTTTTGCCGAGGCGGCCACCCGGTTGCTGTCGGTGCATGCCGAGCTTCTGTCGGGCGGGCCGGTGCCCGAACTCAATCTGGGCGGCGGATTTGGTATCGCCTACACCAGTGTCGACCAACCACTGTTGGTTGATGAGATCGCCGCCAGGGTGGCCGATATCGTCGCGCGGGGTGCTGCCGAGCGGGGAATCCCCGTTCCCAGTGTGGCGATTGAGCCAGGTCGCTCGATTATTGGTCCATCGACCACCACGCTGTACACAGTCGGCACGATCAAGGATGTGCTCGTCTCTCAGTCGGAGACCGTCACGGCCCTGCGCAAATATGTCAGCGTCGATGGCGGAATCAGCGACAATATCCGCCCAGCCCTATACCGCGCAGACTACAGCGTGCGCATCGCCAATCGCAGCTCGACAGTGGCACCCGAGCTCGTCCGGGTGGCCGGAAAACACTGCGAATCTGGTGACATTGTTGTGCACGCCGACTACTTGCCTGGCGATGTTCGCGCCGGTGATCTGCTGGGCGTCCCCGCGACGGGTGCTTATGGTTGGGCGATGGCCAGTAACTACAACTATCTGGCCCGCCCGCCCGTGGTGGCTGTTATCGACGGCTCTGCCCGACTCATTGTGCGTGGCGAGACCGAGGAGGATCTTTTGGCTCGTGATTGTGGACATCGGGCTACAGTGCCGCAGGTGAATACCAGTAGTCCTGGTGCCGACGCGGGAGAAGGGGTCCAGCAGTGACCGAGTATCGAACGCTGCGGGTGGCCATCCTCGGGGGCGGGAGCGTGGGTTCTCAGGTTGCCAGTCTGTTGATACAGCATCGTGAGGAGTTTTCGGCCCGGGCCGGGGCTGAGCTCGAACTTGCCGGTGTCGCGGTGCGCGACATTCAGGCTCAGCGTGACGCTGATATTCCTCGGGATATCCTCACGACCGATGCCGCTGCGCTGATAGCGGGATCCGATATCGTTATCGAGCTCATCGGGGGCATCGAGCCGGCCCGCGGCTTCATCCTGCAGGCTTTTGCTGCCGGTGCCGATGTGATTACGGCCAATAAGGCCTTACTGGCGAGTCACGGGCCCGAGTTATTCGAGTCTGCCGAGAGGGTCGGTGCCCAGCTCCACTACGAGGCCGCTGTGGGTGGGGCGATCCCGATCATCCGGCCTCTGCGCGACAGTCTTGCTGGGGATCGGGTCAGCCGTATCCTGGGCATCGTCAACGGCACAACCAACTACATCCTGGATCGGATGGACACCGAGGGCGACTCCCTGGAGGCTGCGCTCGCCGAGGCGACCAGGCTGGGCTACGCGGAGGCTGACCCCACCGCCGATATTGAGGGCCACGATGCCGCGCAGAAGGTGGCGATTCTTGCCAGCCTCGCTTTTCATACGACGATGCCGCTCGATGCTGTTCACTGTGAGGGCATCACCTCGGTCACCCGCGAGCAGGTAGTGGCAGCCCGTGCGGCGGGGTATGTCGTCAAACTACTGGCACTGTGTGAGCGGATCACCGAGCCGGTCAGTGGTATCGAGGGCGTGGTGGCTCGCGTGCATCCGGCACTTGTTCCGCTGAGTCATCCGCTTGCCGCGGTTCACGGGGCTAATAACGCCGTCTTTGTTGAGGCGGAGGCTGCTGGCAGCCTGATGTTCTATGGCGCGGGGGCGGGCGGAGTTCCGACAGCATCGGCTGTTCTCGGCGATCTGGTGTCGGCTGCGCGCCGTCATGTCGCCGGTGGCCCTGGGGTCGCGGAGTCGACTCGGGCGAATCTTCCGGTCCTGGAGATGTCTCAGGTGATGACCCGCTACCAGATCACGCTGACGGTGGTGGATGAACCGGGTGTTCTTGCCGCTATCGCCATCCAGTTCAGTAATCGGGGGGTGTCGGTTGAGACCGTCTCCCAGTCGGTGCGTGACGGTGGGAATGCGGTGCATCCCACCGCTACCCTTGTCATTGTCACGCATCGCGCAGCGGAGTCATCCCTTGCCGAAACTGTGGCTGCGCTCACCGCGAGCCCCGCGGTGTCGAGTGTTGTCTCCGTTCTGAGAGTTGAAGGACTATAACCAGTGGCCCATCAGTGGCGCGGAGTTCTCCGCGAATATGCCGACCGTCTCGATATTTCGCAGGCGACCCCGATTATCACCCTGGGCGAGGGAGGTACCCCGCTGATCCCCGCGGAGGCGCTGTCGCACCGCACCGGTGCGAAGGTTTGGGTGAAGTATGAGGGGATGAACCCCACCAGTTCTTTCAAAGATCG